>JAATVP010000054.1 GCA_014523625.1 Nitrososphaerales archaeon TH5896 | reverse complement strand
TCTCCACTTGTTACACCTCGAATTGAATTAAAGATAATTTCTTCGTATAAAGCATTTGTGGGGCAATCTATGGTTATGTAAACACAAATTGATTTAAACTAGTCCACTTGTATATATCTACATTCCAATATGGAGCTGATCTTTCGCCGATCTAAGCATTTTCTACACTCAATAGTAGATACAAGTGAGAATGAAAGCCAAGCCCCAGTCTCTTCTCTTAAAGTATTACACCAACCACTAATAGTTCGTAATGTTAGCATAGCAAATAGGATTCAGAGTATCCATAGAATTAAAGTACCTTCCAAATGCGGTACCACTTTAAAATTACTTCAAGATAATTTTTCAACAATTGATGTGGAGGAATATGAAGATGATAAGGATGAAGATGAAGGCGATATCAAACCTAATGATAGCAATTCATCTAATCTCATAGATAATAATAGTACTGCTGCACGTAGTCATAACATCTCAATCAAAGAGAATATGGATCAATTAGAAATACCACTAAATTCAGCCATATGGTATCTACAATCAGAAAAAGGAAAAAATGTCTTAATAAATCCAATCAAGTATCCTTGGGACCTTCATTATGTAATTCAAAAGGTTTTGCAAGATGAAGTGACGCATGTATCAATATCACCAAATGCATCAATATCCAAATCGACTGTTATAGATGGTCCATGCATAATTGAAGATGACGTTACGATCGATGACTTTTGCAAAATAAAAGGACCCGCGTATATTAGTAAAGGTAGTTTCATCGGGATGAGCTCGCTTATTAGAAACTGCATGATGGGTGATAAAACACGGATAGGATTCAACTGTGAAGTCGCTAGGTCCTATCTGCTAGGTAGTGACAAGATCTCACATCAAAATAGCATACTCGATAGCATAATAGGAGAAAACGTATGGTTTGGTGCTTATGCGGCAACTGTGAACGTTTTATCTACTAAACAAAAAATATCATACGAGATCGAGAAAGGCAAGTCAATAGATACTGGAATAGACCGCTTTGGAGCACTTGTTGGAAACAACTGTACTATAAGCACATCTGTCATAATCATGCCAGGAAGACACATCCAAGCTGATACGATGATTCAAGCCTTATGGAAAACGTATGAAGTAAGCAGTAAGAGCTAGCGCTAAACTGCAATCGAATAACAATGAAGGGCTATAGATATTGTAGGTATGTTGTACATGTCATTCACAATATCTTGACAGAAACCTCATATGACTATTGAAAGTTTGAATGTCGGAACAGACGTAATTGATGTCAAACGCTTTCGGAACAAGCCACTAAAGGATGGAAACACAGGATTCTATCATTCAGTTTTCACAAAATCTGAAATGAGATACTGTACTAAATTTTCAGACCCATATCCTCATCTTGCTGGAATATTTGCTGCAAAAGAATCAATAATAAAATGTTTGAACAAACCCACAAAAATGATAGATATCGAAATCATCCATGGTAAATACGGAAAACCTACTGCTGTGTTTCATCGAAAAAGGAAAAACATTATTTCAGCGCAGATTTCAATTGCACATACCAGATCAATTGCTATAGCAGTTGCAATAACTGATTAACGCATAACATGTGTTCAGCTCCTAGCTACTTCATAGCCATACATAGGAGGATCACTATACGGTTGGGAGTGAAGATTTTGGTAAGCGTCAGGATTTCATATTGCAATCTCTAACTTGGAGGCCCAGGTAGTCTTCTTCAAGACGATATTTTGCTTGTTCATCATGTGGTGAACATTGAATAACCACCGTCCATTCAAAAGAAAGTTGTGAGGTTACAGCGATTATCTGCCTGCCCCAGGTAACCCTAACACCTTGGTTGGAGACCTGTAATCGCCTTGAATATGCAATCCTTCGTTTGTGGTAACGCTAATCATGGCAGGATTGGTGTCCGGCTTGGGATAAAAAAAATATGATTGACCAGGCTGAAGTGATGATAAATTCTGAAGGTCATTTTCGCCCAAATTCACTAGTATTCCAGTCACTTCATTTTGACCGATATTTGTAAGTCTGATTCTGTAGTGAGTTCCAGAGATATCTGTAGTATCCTTAGTTGGATCTAGTTCTAGCGCGAACATGGGTCTATTTATATAACTATAGTAAAAATACAACACGATACCCCCTATTAGTACTGCGGCTATAATATAGTAATATCGTCGTTTGAATTTTCGGGCCACGGCACAACTACGCCAATCGGTTATATAATAAGATCCTTAGTTGCGCTGCACTTAGATCATCTTTGTAACCATGATAAAAACTTGCTCCGACATTATTGCCATTCTCATATTGGAGTATAATACAAGTTCGATAATCTAATTCAAGTATCCACTGCACTTTAAACAGGGCTGCACCTATGTTTACACTATAAAAATCACTGCTATAACGGACAAAGACTTCTGGACAAAATAATGACGGGGGGAGCGCCACCACCTGCTGGTTTAAAACTTCGCGATTATCCAATTGAAACTCAATTTGGAAGAATTAGAAATCATTATGTCATTAATGCATTTGTACTTAATGTAGTGATTCACTGTCATCGTGTGGTCTCATAGACTGCTAGTAGTATACTGTTAACATGAACTAGAGTATACCTTGGTATTCAAATGGCGTATTCATAAAGAATCTTGTTTTTGAATTCATGCCATTATTCACATCTTTCCAGAGCACAAAGGAGATTTCGCTTGTCTGGTGTGGCAATAATTTCAATTACGCGACCGCAAATACTTTAAGGGGTTTGTTTTCTAAGGGAAATTTAGCAGCTTCGCTTCACTTCTTTCACGAGTCGAGTTAGCACAACAGGCTAAACGGGAAGTGAATAATGGCCGAAATAGAATCTTTAGTATCGCGGCGAAGGTATTCACATATGAAGCCCCTAAAATGGGTGCATTTTCGATACATAATATATTACTGAAGTAATGATAAGTGTATTCTATCCTAGCTCACTTAAATCTATTTGATAATTATTGGGAAGACAATAGGCATGAATGAATCAAAAATATTTTTTGCGACTAAAGCGACAGGCATTTTTGCTGTCCTGATGGTAATTGGAGTATTCGCACTATCTCAGACTGCAATAATAGATATTGCCTATGGAGAGGCAGTACCGCTTATCCCGATCAACACAGGTAATTCTAACTTGAACAATGAGCTTCCATTGTTTTATGACTGCATTGAAGAAGCTGTAGACAACAGTTTGTCGAGCACTGAGCCCAATTACTTTAAGGAAGAACCTACAAGAGCAGAAGTCAGAGGATGTTATGCAGATACAATAGGAAATAGTATAAAGTGATCGAAGTCTTCGTTTAACTTTTTGCGCACATAAAATATTCGGGACACAGAACAGATTAAATTAATCTATAGAATTCAAGTTCGTGTACTCCAAAGAAAAGTATGTTAATATAATGACGAATACTCAAATTTTGTTCCTATATACTAGTGTAATTCAAATAAAGAAAGTGGAACTCGGGTCAATGACCTCAGCTACAGTCGTTATGTCTATGGTCTTGTTGCTCCGCAGAACAAGATGGACATAGAGTAGCTTCGTTCTGAATTACAAATGACGTTCCGCATGAAGAGCTATTTTGCTTGTTGAATTACTTCCATTCCAAGTACACATTCGAAAAATAAAGTAATTAAATTGTACTGCACATTCGGTGTAGTATAAAGAATAAAAAGTGAGAACAATCATTTTTTACATCGTTCCTATTATATAGGATACTAGTATTTTAGTTGGCTATTAGATTGACACAACAGAATAGAAGAATGGTGACAAATATTTTGGTTGGAATGAAGCTAAACCCCCTAGTACCAATTTAGTCACCCAGATTGAATCAATGAAAATTCGCTATCAAACAAGTTATCATATACCAATTGACCTATTAGAATTGTGTACCGCATTCCTTGCACTCTAGCCTATCCTTATTCTCAGGGCTTGGTGCAACATAAAGACTATTGCATTGCGGACATCTTATCTCGGTTGCTGCTGACATTTTAATATCGTAACAGACTTCCGCCTTTTTAATGTTTTCGAGCCAAATGAATCGACTTGCTTAGATGTTCGTGGCAGTTTCATATTAAACCAGTCAGACCATAATACGATATTTTTGAATCCCGTTGTGATATGAGCGATATTATCTGGTTGTGTTGAAATACGCCCCTGAATGCTTCTGTATTACAATTATCCTTGGCAATTGGTAAATTTATATATTAATTGGTAAAAATATTCGCTTATCATCATTTTCAACCTTTATGCATTTTGGTGGTCGTCATTACTACTAGTTAGATACATCTCCATCATTCCTGAAAATTTCAACTAGCAGATCTTAATTAAAAACTAGTTAGTATAAGCTGAAGACACATCGGCTATGATGTTCCATAATATTTTCTATCTCATCAAGCGGTTATGTTGTGATTAGAAACTAACCCAAAGTTTTCTAATTTAAAGTATGCCAGCTATACAGTAAGGCGTATTAATTTTATTAGGTAATAGTGACGATACATAATAGGAAATAGAAGGAATATCCGACAAAACTTTGTAACGAAACTACTATGATCTCTCAGGTTGATCAACGGTCTGAAAATAGCTTCAAATGTTCCTTTCTTGAAGGTTTAGAACCAGAAATATGTAAATGCAGATTCATTGAGGAGAAGCCTTTATGGCATTTTCAGTTATTGACTTCAATTACTATCTGTCAAGCACTTATCTCCACTTGTTACACCTCGAATTGAATTAAAGATAATTTCTTCGTATAAAGCATTTGTGGGGCAATCTATGGTTATGTAAACACAAATTGATTTAAACTAGTCCACTTGTATATATCTACATTCCAATATGGAGCTGATC
>JAATVP010000053.1 GCA_014523625.1 Nitrososphaerales archaeon TH5896 | reverse complement strand
TTCTTTCACTTCATAAACGGTACTCTTGTAGGAATCGCTTTTCCATTCATTATTACTTCTTTTTTCCCATCTTTTATTAATGATATCATATCATTACTTTTAATAGGGATACTATATGGTTTTATAGTTTGGATCGTCACATTGATACCAATACATAAGCCGATTACAGGACTATCTCCTTGGAATCATCCATTGGGAAAATGGCCAGCTATTGCAAGTTTGGGAGGACATATAGTGTATGGATTTATCCTTGGCCTTATTATGTTCGCATTCTTTAACATTTTCTAATATACAAAACCATTTTATGCATCATATTGGTAACACAAAATTCTTCCTTATCTGAGCTATTTTATGTTGCACATAATATTCAATGAATAAGAAAGAAAGATAATTGACAAAAAACTGATTGATTGAATTCCCTTTTAAAGTGCAATACAGTGTCTGGCAAGTATAGTAGAATAAGTTTTTAGTCCTTTGATTAAATCTACTAGATATCATTTGTTGCCATCACTTTAAGGATAAAATAATAAAAATTAAGAGCTATTCTATTTGCTTCTTTACAAGAGGCTAAAAATAGGAACAAATTTGTCGTAATGAGGCAATAATCTATTTTCAGGTGATAAATTACAACAAATATCAAAAAATCGATCTCTTTAATGAAGTGAGGAGTAGAAATAAAGAAACTAATACAATTATAATACTACTACTACGCTACTAGATGAATGTCATATCAAGTACATGTTCACATTGAGAGAGAATATCAGCGGGTTCGAACTAGTGCTGCCGCTGCTATAAGTATGCCAGCTGCTCCTACACCAATGGCAGTCATAGCTAAGATATACGATCTATCTGCGATGTCTTTAACATCTTGAATCCCTTCTTGTATGTTTGAATTGCTTTCAGCTAAGGTCCCAATATCATCTCTAATATTGTTTATATCATTTGTGATCTGGTTTAGAATATTAGATATCTGACCACTAAGGAGATTGGTATTACTAGCATCATTACTAGAACCACTACCATCACCACTGGTTTCTGGGAATGATATCTTCTGTGTACTTTCGACGTCTTCTATCTGTGTTTCATCATTTATTGGCTGATCTTGAATCGTACCGTTTAGCACTAGACTGTAAGAGCCGACTCTTGTTGGGAGAATTTTTGCTTCATACCACCCTTCCTGTTCTTGCGAAGGAACAAAATCAAGAGATTTTGTCACGCCTCCATATTTTACCATGATATTCATATCGGCTAAAGCATTTCTTACTGGAATAGCACTACTATTTCCAAGGTCAGACTCTCTGGTTACTCCTACGACGATGTCATTCATTTCGTCTACCAATGGTGGTTCTTGATCCCATCCAGCTTGGACTGTGATATTACCATACTCAGTTGAAACGTGTGCCAATACTTTTTGGAATGGACTATTTAATCCATCGTCAAAGATATAATTTTTAGCAGCAATAACTATCATTAAATACACAAACGACATGATGATTAAAGAAACTGAACTATCATTTTTCATATTATATTCCATATCTCGTATTGTTGATATACCTTTTACATCAATAATATATTAGTAATGCAGCAAGTCTCAAATGATTGGTATTACTTTTGTGATTTTTGGTTTGCCCCAGGGATTCTTCTTACTATATTGATTTATTTTCTCGCCTTCTCCGGTTTGACACCCAATTAGGCATAACCTGAAATAACTAGCATATGGAATCTACCCTAAATACATGGTCCTAAGCCATGAGGAAAGACAAAAGAGATTAGAGGAATTTCATAAGGGCTATGACGAGAATGTTCTGGATAAGAATCTTAGGAAAGAGAAAAGTCGAGTAATCACTACTTTATCAGAGTATTTTAATAGGGAGATGATATTGGCTGATGAATGTCTCATAAAAGGAGATGAATCTGGCGCGGCAGTCTATTCTCATATTGCTAAAGTTATAGATGCAGCTTTGAAAGAACTTGAAGAACCAGAGGAATAAATCTCGGCGACAGCTATAGGGTGTCTAATCCTTTAAGAAATAGTTTTCTCAAATTGAATAGGAGAAAGTCAAACAGTATTTGTTACTAGTTGAATTACGAAAAAGTCTATTGTGAAGTTAGTTCATTTCTGAGGACCTTGGGAGAATTTTAAAGACCAGGGTCCCTCAATGCTGTCGGCTTTGCTAGTTGTATCCCATTTGCCATTTGCTGCATTTCAGAGATTGGACATTTGAAAGCAGCATTACTATTTTGGGAATGTGTTTTAATTAAATAAGATGAAAGTAGGTTA
Organism: Nitrososphaerales archaeon TH5896; assembly: GCA_014523625.1. Classification (GTDB taxonomy): domain Archaea; phylum Thermoproteota; class Nitrososphaeria; order Nitrososphaerales; family Nitrososphaeraceae; genus TH5896. Next base: position 1,778 of record JAATVP010000053.1, on the reverse strand, counting down.
AGGATTTTAAAACAGGATCTGAAACATGAATAAAATTACTTCATCTTACTTCTCATTTGGATTTTTATTTAGTACTATTTAACAAGAGGAGGTTAACCAAGAACATATGCTGAAATCATGTGTTAGTGTGAACTACTAGGAATACCAACATTAGTGCTAGTCTGTTGCAAATTATGATTTCATAGGCTTCATAGCACCTTATACATATGCATTGTTTATATTATGAGTATGTTCTAACTCAAATATGTATGAGCACAAACATAGAGATGACAAGAGTATCTATGAAGATACAAGAATGCTCAGCGTCGAAATAAGGGATAGACTATGATCGTACTTGATTTTTCCAATTCTTATTTCAATATTGACTAACAAAGCTAAGCTTAATGAAGATGCTGAGGCCGATTATTGGGATGCTTCAGACCCGTTACCTAGGAGTCATCTTAAAAATATGTTTAAAGTAAGACGATATATTTGTCGGGTTTGCAAGATGAAATTTCATACACGACGAGATACTCAAGCACACATAAAGGATGAGCATCGCAAGGTTTGAGGTAAATGGTAATAATCAATAATGCTTTGAGATAGATAAAAAAGTATGAGGTAACTAGACTTATTTAGTAAGGTGCCACTATTGCATATACCGATTTACATATATTTTGATGTTGGCTCTAATATATTGACATTGCATGACTATTCGAATTGACCTAAACAAAGAAGTTAAAGCATCAGTTCCACACGTCTTGGATTATTTCACGAATGTAGAAGCTCTCCCTCGCTTTCATCCAGAGTATATCAAGAATGTCACGATTGTTAGTAGGGAAGATGGAGAAAATAATAATATCGAATTTGAGCAAGAAGGTTCATTTCATGGTAAAAAGATCACGTCAATTAATAAGCTCACTAGACTAGGCAATGAGAATACTATTCGAATCGAAATAATAGATGGAAACGGTAAAGGAAGTGTAACGACCATTAGATGTCAGGAAGTAAGTCCTGGCAACACTCAAATAAGATTAGAAGGAGAACTTCATTATGGAATATTAGAAAAATTCCTTAGTAGATCTATCCATGGCATTACCGAGAAAACTTTGGAGGAAGATATTCATAATCTCGAACAGAAGTGAGAAAAGACCTTTTGAACAATGACAGATAAAAGTTGATAAATAATATCATTACTTCTCATTTCATGAAGTAGACGAATGCTGAGGCATCAAATTTGTATCTTTATCTTTCAAGAACGATCTCTTCAGCCATATTGGGGTAATAATAGTAGTAAGGGCAACCATAATTATCACTGTAGTATATATATCCGAAGTCAATACTCCAGCAGATACACCTACTCCTGCAACGATAAGTCCAACCTCACCTCTTGAAATCATACCGATACCTACTCTCAATGCTTTCGATCTATCTTTCAAAAATATAATGGAAGGAATTCCACATCCAGCGATTTTTGTAGCAACAGCTATGGCTATAACTACGCCTGAGAGGTATAATACGTCCAGATTCACTCTTCGCAGATCTACTTGAGCCCCAATAATTGCAAAGAACAAAGGGCCGAATATTATCAATAATTTTTCGGAATATTTGTCGACTTGTTTGATGAGCCGAGTACTTGCTACTGCCATGCCTACGGCAAAAATGATAGGAAACACGAAAGCGACTTCACATTAATTTTTTTGATTAATTAAACTTTAACTAGTTTCATATTATTGGTGTTTGTATGACGGCAATTAGAGGAGATATTAAAAAAGTAATAGAGATGGGCGAGTTGCTAC
>JAATVP010000052.1 GCA_014523625.1 Nitrososphaerales archaeon TH5896 | reverse complement strand
GATACCAAGGCGGTTCAAAATCTATCTCGGGTTCAACAAAATCACCATTTTCATCCCAATATCCTGTAGTAAACTTCATCTCCGGTATTGTCTTACCTGGGTATAGGATGACTCTGCTTCTCCTTCCTTCCTTCTGACATATCGAGCACAATACTTTTTCTCTAGACCTGTATCTATGGCGAGTAAGCTCGTTCAACCTCGCGTCTAATGAGACATGAGAACTCATATTGTTGAGCCGGCATTATGCTGTATTTAATGTCGAGGAGTACTTTGCATTACAATGCATGTATATTAATGCCAGAACTGTAGCCGCATAACTATAGACCTACACGTATTTATCTCTAGGATATGGTAGGAGAAATTGTGTTTATACACATGTTATTCTAGGTATAACTGCAAATCTGTTAGTTTTCCCAGCCATATTATACCACTTTCACGCTCAGGACTTCGTTGCTCTTGAACTAGTAACGCTCTTCTGCAGTAGCGAATACCGTAATCTCTTTAAAACATTTTGTTTTTCGAGCGTGCCCACTAAGTGGGCAAGATTACTGAATAAAAGCAGAATCTTATTTAAGATAGTACATTCTTTAGAGACTATGAAGTGGATGTGTGCCTACTGTCAAAAGGTTATAGACGAGTCCAACTTCGCAGATTTCATAATGGAAAAGGAAGTCGGTTCTGCTGCAACTGCTGATAACAACAATAAAAGAGAATATCACTGCTGGCAGCGTCTTATGTCGAATACTCCAATCTCGGACCATTAACCTTGCCGGATTATTTAATGCCTATCTTAGATAGGTACCAAAATTGGATAAAATATAATGATTTACTAGTGCCAGAACATTAGACTTAAATCTAGATGCATCAGTCAAAACCATACCAACTCTTAAGTCGTTTATATTCACTATTGGTATGGCAGACCAAGAGCCTTTCTCCTTGTTCTCCATTCTCTTTTTCCCGTATCCTTTCTTGCTATGACATCAGGTCGTTTGCTATAAGTAAGGTTGTATTGCTTATGGTAACATTTAGAACATTGGTATTGGCCTCCTGGCCTATACCATTGCAATGAAGTATTTGAGTTACATTCTATGCATTGCCATGGTTTAATTTGTAGTCCCAAATCCTTTCTCTTAGTCCTCATTTCTCGTAGTTTACTATTACTGGAACTTACAACTCGTTTTGGATTCTTGTATTCTTGCGGTAGAACCCTATACGCATGTACCTTACTCATAGTCATACCATTCTCGTTCATTTGCTTTAGCGAATACCGTCATTTCCTGTTAGCAGCGGTAAAAGTTCCTTCCTTGACCTTTTGGTCCATTCATTTATCTCTTTTTCTTCATTTGATAGGTTGTAAATGGTACCTCTGCCCATTATTCAAATCTCCTCGTCATATTAGGAAGAGTGGCATTTGCACTGACACCCGGTACCGCCAGCAAAACTATGAGTACAATATTCATGTTTATCCGATAGGCAAGCAAGCGATTGTAACTTTAACATTATTCTACGATAATCATAGTCGAAGGTCCTAAAAACTAGTGTAGTCAGTTGATTAATGCCAGGACAACTTAGTCAAGTGTTGTTAGTAACCCAACCTAACCTATATATAGTATAGTACTACAATAAACCTATATATAGTATAGGTTTATTGTAGTATTCCTTTATATTACGGGTAATCTGCTAATAATTAATGTCAAACAATAGTTCGAAGGGGGCAAAGCAATATGTCCCAGAGATGCATACAGAACTCATAAACCAAGGTTATGAGCCAAAACTTGCTCGCCGCGAGATCGAGAAAGACTGTGCGCCAATGTGGGGAGTAGCAACAATAGTGGGTGCGTTACAATGACCAAAGATTTAACACACTACAAGGAACTATTACAGCAAGCTAAGACACAAACTGAAACAGCATTGGCGACTGTGGCAAAACGGTTTGTTCCAGAGTTGTATACGGAACTAAGAAGTCTAGGCTATGACCCAGATGTTACCCGCCAAAAGATTGTGAGAGACTGTAAATCCTTGTGGATATATGAAGTAGCAACAATAGTGGGTGCGTTACAATGACCAAAGACTTAACTCACTATAACGAACTCTGGCAACAGGCAAGAGCAGCAACATACGATCGAAATGCTGAGGTGGCAGAGCAATTTGTTCCAAAGATGTATGATGAACTAATAAACCAGGGCTATAAACCATATCCTGCTCGCCGTAAGATTGAAAAAGACTGCGTAGTAATGTGGCGAATAGAAACAATAGACAAGTGGATACCTGACGAAGCCAAAGATAAAGGAAAACAGGAAGCAGCAAAGGCGTCAGTAGAGGCTAGAAAAACAAAGAGTCTAACCGAACCTAAGATTAAAATATTTGTGACCCAGGGCCAAGTATTGCAAATTAGTACGGCAAGTCATTTATCGACCGACGGGAGCATTTGGATACATGCAAATGCAATGCGTGACTTCCTTGAGGCAGTCCCAGATAAACCGAAATCTGAAGCCCCAGAACCTCTTACCGTCCAACCAGTAAGTTCTGCGCCAATTAAGGCCAAATAAACAGCCCTTCACTTTTTTTGTGTTAATGCTTGTAACGTTAGTTAGTCATTCAATCAGGCAAGTCAGACTAACGCCAGAACATTAACGACAAACGAAACGCATCGAAGCAATCATCATGTGATGTCGCTTCTTTATCTAATGAGCCGTCCCCTTTCTCAACTGCTGTTCTTAATGAAGTGATTAGTTTGTTGAATCGTGGATGAATAGCAATATACCCATTTTGGTACTCCATTAGGCACTAATCGTTCGAGTTTGGTAGCGTGAGTCATCTACCTATCACGACCTCTCCTTATCGATGTACTCGAGTACTCTGTCTAGTTTCTGATGTAACAACTTCATTTGTAGCTGCAGATCTGAAATGATTGTACTTGCTTGTTGGACTGGAGTCTGTGATTGTTGTACTACTGTCTGTTGCTGATACTGGCCTTGCTTGTGTGTATGGGGGGATAAGTCTTCATTCTTGTAGATTGTTTTGCCATTGGCATCCTTCCCGTCCAAATAAACTCGAACATCTGGAAAGCCATTCTTTTCACATTGAAAACATGGATACGTTTGCTTACTTGCCATCATGAGATCCCTCCAACAATAAGTCGCCTAAAGAGGAGCTGAGTACAGAGCATGATAGTGCATTACTACTAATCATTGCGTACATTCAACCTCCTGTTTTCAAACATCTGTAAAGTGAACGTTTTTCTTTTAACTAGTCTGTTATGCCATCTGTCATAAACCCAGAGTCTTGCCTTGTCAGCCCTTCTAACATGTTCCTCTTTTCCTATTCTTGCTATACGCTCTTTCATTGCCTTTCTTCCCATCTATGAAAGTTGCGATTTAGGAGTTGTAAGGCCTCCGAGTCTTGCGATCTCTTTAGTTTTCTCGTTACCCTGCTGAGTCATACTCTCTTTTCTATGACAACTAGCACATAGTTCTATAGTGTGTTTTTCTTTGTTATCATCTTCATAACTAACATGATGCCATTGTGTCTGTTTGCAATCAATACCTCTTATTGCTCTGCAAATGTTACATACTCCAATCCGTGATTTATTGACTAGTTTACGGATACCTTTATACTTCATAAATCGGTCTTTTACTTTCTTTCTGTATCGTATGTTTTCTTGTCTCTTCTTTAACTTTTGAATCTGGCTAGTTTGCTTACTGGCCATTGCTGTCTTTCTCCACCTTCTCACCCATCAACGCTAACTGTTCATGTAGTGTCTTCCAGTCTTCTAGCAGCTCATCCAGATTGTCTGAGTGAACTGTCGGCCTTACGTAACCTTTTGCTACTCGTTCAAGTTTGTACTTCCAACTCTTTATTGGAATCTGTTCTAACTCTTGTGTCATTATCGTATACGATAGTATACAGATTATATATACGTTGTCATACGTCCGTATACGTTTATAAGTTCGTATTTATAGTATACGTTAGTATATGACACGGAAAGACACATTGAAGACAAAGTTTCTAGCCAAGGTCAGTAAGATGGGCGAGAAAATAGTAATCGTTGTCCCTGTAGATTATCATGATAAAGTTAAACCATTTTTGGGTAAGAGGGTTAAACTTGAAATGGACGATGAGGTATTATAGATATGACCAACTGGCAAGAGATTAGACTACTTGCAGCTATTGCAATAATAGCCACATTAGCGATAGGTGCAATAGTTTCCAGTAGTGCTTATGCTACTGGTGCAAATCCTAAGACACCTGAGAAAGAGATAGAAGGCGCATATGATTCATCAAACCCTGCAGTAGCAGAGTTAGCCTCTGGTGGTATCTGTAAGATTGATGAAAATATAGACAATCAAGAAGCAAGGTTAGAAGTAGACTACTCACAACCACTAAAAGATAAACTGAAGTTGGAGACTATCAGAAATCTAAATGACACCGTCGCAGTTGCAAATAGTAATACTGAACCAGGAGAGGAACTAACAGTACTAGGTAATGAAGAGGATTGTTAATGACATGATAAAACTAGTTCTAAGTCTCGTAATCTTGGTAATCGGGATTATAATGGTTATCATTTTCCCTGCTGTTTATGCTGCAACAGTTGAGATTCCTACATTCACAGAAGAGTCAGGTATTGATATGCCTACAGGTACAGACCAGTTTGATTATCCTGATGGACAGGCAATAGTTGAAATACCATACAAAGACGGAAAGGCAAAGATCAACGTTGATGAATATAACAAATGTGTAAATGAACAAGAGAAACAAATGGCGCTACTAACTACGGATATCCCTGGGGGTTCAACATTTCTGGCAGGTGGAAGGATTGATGCAATGGCTAACTGTATTGATTTCAACAGTGAGAATAAGTGATAAAGAAATGACTACCAAGATATTGAGTCTGTTATTGTTATCGCTCATAGCTGCATTCGCTATGATGCTGATGCAACAACAAGAACAAGAACAAGTTTATGCTTATGGAGATCCAAGCATTACAGAAGGTCTACATTCAGATAAAGATATTCAAAATAGAATAGCAACAAGTCAGAATGCTACCAGAGAAGGATTACTACAAGCACCTGATGAGGAAATGAAAGTCTTTTGGAATACTTCAGCATGGCTTATGATCTTTTCTAATCAAGACTGGTCGGGAGCAGTTATGGATAGTAGCGGAGATTCTGAAACGATAGATAGAGCTAGTTCGGATATAACTGAAGATGGCGTTGAAGGACTCAAAATATTTGAATGTGTACCAGGTGGAATCTATTCTATTTCATTTCAGAAGGGTACAGACCAGGGATATATGGATCTGGTACTAATCAAAGCAGGGGAGATACTTGATGAGGGATCTACGACTGCAGACTATGGAGTTGTAAGCCTTTCAGGGGTTTGTTAAGAAATGACCAAGTTTGGATTTAAAGTATTCCAGGCCAAGTTTGGGAAGGATGATATAGACATGGAAAAAAGACTGAATAGTTTCTTTGATGAAAATAAGAACTTGATACCTAGAAGTATAACAACAACATATGTCGACTATAAAGCCTCTCTTGCTGTTGTAGTACTATATGAAGAGATAGAATAAGAAATGACTAGCAAAATATTCATTATAGGTATAGGCATGATGATGATGATGCTTCTCTTGGTAACCACTCCAGCAGCTATTGCTTATGCAACTACAGAAGAAGAGCAAACAGAATCATCATCATCATCATCATCAACTACAACATCGAAATGAAAGATGTTCAATCGGCTTAGACATCTTGAAAGGAATAATCGATAAAGGGAATGCACTTCCATCCGCAATAGATCTGTATAACGATGGCCTAAGAGAGGATGAACTTAAGGCATACATGAATGAGAATATAGACGGCCTTGCAATCCCTGAATGGATGAAAGATAGCGATAGTGCATTGTGTTTAGTTGCAGATGGTATAGTAGAACAAGAGAAGCTACAGGGCTCAAGATTAACGGAAGGTAGTGAGTTAGATGATGCTATTTCATTACAAGCACTAAAGACACAAGGCGAAGCGGCTGACCGTGTAATGTCAGCAGAAGAATAAGCCGTGACATAATGTCAGATTCTGTTTTATGGTAACACTGTTTGCAGTCATTATGACTGCAAAGCTGCGGAAGAAAGTGCCGCAAAGTTCCAAATGGAACAAATGTTTTAAGATTGAAGTACGTAGTATATAGCTGCAACAACAACATGAGCGATAATAATAAAGAGAAAGAGAAACCAGTGATAATACAACCTTCTATCAAGGACTTTGTAAAAGCAATGACAAAGACAGATACAGCAAACACAATAAAAGAGAACTGGCTGCCTCGCAGCTATGCCTTTGATCAGGATGTAGATAAACGAATCAGTGACTTAGCTGCACAAGAGAAGGAACTAAACAGTCGAATATTCAAGACAATGAAAGGACTTAAGACATATTCTGGAAACATCACTGTTGATAGTAATATTCAACATGAGAAAGTACAGAAGACTTTAGATCTGCAACAACGAATCATAGAAAGACTAGGTTAGAACAACAAAAAAGGGTAACTAGTAATAGTTACTTGAGTTCTTCCTTATTGGAATCAGTTAGAAACATTGCGTGTTTATCATTTGTTGTAAACAGATCAGACCATGATTTGATTATCTTACTTGTTTGGAATATTATTTGTTCATGAACTTCTGTGACAACTTCACCATTAGGGAGATGATGTACTATCTCGCCATCATCGATTGTTGCGGTAATCTCTACCTTTACCTTGTGTTCTCTGCATAGCTGGTTTATGTCTGCAGGTGTTAAGTGTTTGAGGAATCGCATGACTATCCGTATAGTTTGGTAGGTGGTAGCTGCACTTTACCTGCTCTTTCATCTGCCATCACTTGTTTCTCGTAAGCGCTGGCTCTATGACCCCATCTTAATAGATCATCTGGTTCCCCATCTCTGAAATCTTCAAATGTATCTACTTTGATACGGTTGCCCATCCTATAGTATCCCTTGCAAATAGTGTAGGTCGTAGACTCATCACAGAGTTTATGCAGCTCATCTGCTTTCTCTACAGTGAAAGGAATAGAATAACCTCGCTCCATTGTTTCAAGTCCTACCTTTAGGTTCTCCTTTTCAAATGTCTCTGTATTCATCTTTATCTCGTACTTTGGAATAGGAACAGGATACATTCCAGTCCCTGATTTATAGAATCTCTTTCTATTTCCCAGGATGTCTATGCCTTGATGTCTTTCATCATGTATGATGTACTGCTCACCTGTAGGAAGTACTAAACGCTGTATGTTTGCAATAGTCATCTTTCTATCTTTTGCAGGTCCTTTAGAGATCGTTTTCTGGAACTTGGCAAAGTTCTCATCCCATAACTCATCCTCATACGGAAGGCCTACTTCTCTGAAGGCAGCTATGCCTGCTTCTGATTTGAAATAATCTTTAGCCATTACTTATTGTAACATATTAAGAGTCTCATAGTACAAAATCTTTTCTTTGCGTTACTAGTTAGGATGTATCGATCTCTTGAGCGTGAAAGTAGTTAGATCCTTGGGCTTCATCCTAAATATTTTTACCTTGAATCCATTTAACCTACAATAGACGGAGAGATCTAAAATTGTGAGGCCTGAATCCTTAAGCGAAAATACTTGTAGGCGGCAAACCATGTATATCTCTTATAATGGTAATGAGCCCCTTTCCCTACGGGAATCTAAACCCCCTTGGGCCCTAATCAGTCTTTTCCCTTTATTTAGACCCGACATGCATAGTCTGATGTCAAAAGTTGCATGGCGATAACGTAACAAGCAACAAATCTACTATCGGAATTCCTGTACGCTCTTAAGGCACATCAAACTAAGAAGCAATGGCCCAACAGACTCAAAGCTATTTCTTCATTTTCTTAATATGAATGGAACTCTGAGGATCGGGTGAAACAGTTTATGATTTTATCGGAAAGCAGGTACATTTCAGTTGTCTTTGACATTCCGACATTAGATATTTCTTGAAGATAAATATGATTTAACTGGGGTTCTCATTCCATTCAACCTGTATTAAGTAAATGTGAAAACTGCGATGTGCAAAACAATAGAGTAAACAAGTGCATACTAACTATAACAATATTTGCAGGAATGTTAGTGTATTTATGAAAAGTGTCCGGTTCAACAAATTCCTTCAAGCAAACATCACCGTCCTTATTCCGATAATCCTTACTGCAATGGTTATAATTCTTGGTGGTATTGCTGAGTATCTGGTCGAACACAAACAACCAGGAGCGAATATAACTAACCTAGGTGATGCCCTTTGGTGGTCCGTTATTACGATTACAACTGTAGGATATGGCGATTATACGCCCATTTCGCCAATCGGGAGGCTAATTGGAGTAATAGTGATGTTCTCAGGAATCGGGATCGCCGTAACATTAGTAACTGTATTCTCGCAGAATAGAGTGCAGCGTATGCAGGAAAGATTAAAGTCAAAGACAGAAGGTAAGGCTAGAATATTATCAAATGAGACGAAGGCGGCCATAATAGACAAAATTGAGGGAATCGAGAAATTGGCTGAAGAAGATTTTGATGGGCTCCTGATCATGATGAAAAGTCTGCGTCTTGCTCTACTTGAAGAGTCTAAAGATATTTACAATTGCCCAAGATGTGGCAACGAATACCGCAGTAAGCCTAAATTTTGCAGCAGTTGTGGTCTTGCTCTTACTTAGCCTATACGAAGCACGACTTAACAAGTTTGAGAAGGTACTATTATCCATCAAAACTGCCTGAGACTAGTGAAGGGACAGTTGACAAGGAGAGGCGACCAGTCATGACTATAAGCGTCTCCGTCAAAATATATCATAACGTCTAAGACAAGGGGATCCAATTATTATTCCTGCTAATTGTTCGCCTAGAATTATTAGCATTTTTAATCTTTGAAAAATTTCAGCTATTATCTACAATATCCTTTCTTAAAATAAAAGTAAGTAAAATCTAGCTTTATTAGGTTATAGAAAATATGAAATAGTTGTGACAGTTCAACAATCTTTTTATGAGCTTTTTCTCTATCGATAAACCCTATTACGATATGGTTCTATAAACTGAAACATTTCTTGAGTAGCATATCTCCGCTAATAGTAGTGAGCCTCTTCACCTACAGGAATCTAACCCTCCTTGGTCCCACTTCCAGTTTGACATTCTGTAAATGTTTTGGAGGTTAATTTTTAGCTCCTGATATTGCAGTGCCATTTTGTTCTGTTATATAAGAAATGTTAATAAGCAGCAATTTTTGACGTTCTTATCGGTAGATACACTATGTCTATAAAGGAAATTGGAAAAATCTCGATCACAATTCTTATGGATAACTCAACAGATTTATTGCTAAAAAATTCTGCACATGCATTAAGGAGCCCCATAATAATGAATGAGAGATTGAATTTGCCTCCTCCAGTGGCGGAACACGGATTCTCCGCACTAATCAATATCGATAATGACCACGGCAGTAGTAGTAGTGGTAGTAGTAGTAACCGTCAAGACCTGACAGAAAATACTAATCGAAATATTAATTACACATATCTCTTTGACACTGGAGTTTCCGAAGATGGAGTAATTCGTAATGCAGATTTACTCGGTATGGATTTTAGTAATGTTGATGGAATCATTCTAAGCCATGGTCATTTTGATCATTCCACCGGTCTTGTCAATATATTAAAGAGAATCTCTTCTAAACGTTCATCACCTATTGATATTTTCTTGCATCCTGACGCTTTTCTACGACGATGGTTGATCTTGCCTGATGGAAAGAAGGCAAGGATGCCGTCATTAGACGAGAAACAACTAGAATCACTAGGAGGATCAATACATAAATCTGATAAGCCTACGATTCTCCCCAGTAAAGAAAATCCTTTTCTCTTGATGACCGGTCAGATACCAAGGAAGACCAGCTTTGAAAAGGGATTTCCATATCAATATGCCGAAAACACTGGCAACGACAACGATAATAATATCAATAATGATCATGATGATAAAAATCTTAATCTAAATCTTGTTCCAGATCCATTGGTTAGAGATGATCAAGCAATAATAGTAAATCTCAGAAAAAAAGGATTGGTTGCTCTCACCGGTTGTGGCCACGCAGGTATCGTAAATACATTAAACTATGCTAAAGATCTAACAGGTGTAGACAAGATTCATGCAATTGTAGGTGGCTTTCATCTTCCTGCTGATGGTGGAATCTATGAAGAGGCTATGGATCCTACGATCGAAGAAATACAGAATGCAGATCCTGAATACATAATACCTTGCCATTGCACAGGGTGGAAAGCAACAAATAAGATAATAGATTTAATGCCAGACAAATTCATTCAAAGTGCAGTGGGCACCACATTTACGTTTTATTAAAGGTTGGGGATCAAGTATTATTATTGAAATCAAAGAAATAGACTTGAAATGTTTTTTCCAACTAAATGTTATTATTGCACAACAAACGATTCGACAGATGAATAAGAATGTCACATAGTAACTAGACATCCAAACTTACCTGGTTACCCTGGTCCTGCAGATATCATATTCTACGGTTTAGAAAAACAAGGTATGCCATGGGAACGAGAAGTAAAGAATGAAATTGTATGGAACTAGTTCATATTTTGATTATAGATGGGTCCCTGGTAAACCATAACCCCCACAAGAAATATTCTGGGACTAAATACAATGATTGGGATTTATCTTTGAGAGATGTTTTTCGCGTTCACGATATCCTAGTTATGTTTAAGAATGTTATTATCAAGTCCTACATGGATTGTCTGTGTTTGGGAATGGAAGTGTTTTCTCAGCGTAGGATTTAGCGTTATTTCTAGCTTGCCGCTTGTCCTTAGAACGTCGTGATCACTGTAGTTGGGCCAAGGCCTTCATCGAAGTCTACCACTCCGGGGAGTCTGCCCCATATGGCGAAAGGCTGGATTCCTTCGGAAGATCTAGATTGCTGAAGGTAAGTGATGGTGCAAGGAAAGATAACTTTCCGTAAACCGAGTCGATTGAAATCATTTTAGCAGGATAGATATCCTTTTCCGGTAGGGAAGTCTGCGCGGCGGTTTCAAGAAAACCCAGCTCCTGCACCCACATCACGCTGCGAGCAAGGGAGATCTTCACGTGGTAGGATCCGCCTTCAATCGACCGACGTAGCAAAGCTGCCATCACGCCCGCCGCAGCGAAATAGCCGGCCATGAGATCGCCCAAGTAGAAGACAGGCGAAAATCGAGGTTTGTCGGGCTCCCCTTCCTTCGCAGCAAAACCGCAAGCGACTTGCGCATTCTGGTCAAAGCCAGGACGTTCGGACCAGGGGCCTGAATGACCAAATGCGTTGATATCCATACAGACGATGCCGCGTTCACTGGCTTCAGCAAGTTCCGCCGGTAAAAGCCCAAAGCGCGTATTCACCCCTGGACGATAACTGTTGGTGAAGATGTCCGCCCGCCTGATAAGCCGCTTCATCGTCTCCCGATCGGCGGCTCCACGCAGATCTAGATAAGCGCATTTTTTGCCTTCGTCTACGCCAAGATGCTGGGCGAATGTGTCGGGATAGGCCGGCGAACTGATATGGAGAACATGCGCGCCATATTCTGCGAGCGTACGGGCACTGCGGGGGCCGGCAAGAACGTGAGTGAAATCTAGAACGCGGATGCCTTGTAACGGGGAGCTCGCGACAGTGTCGAACAGCACGGGTGCGCTATCGGCTATCTTCTCGATCTCAATAACCGGTGCCTCGTTTAGGGCAATGCCTTGCGGGTGTGCAAGCCACTCCTCGCGGCTGAAGGCACGACATGCGGGAAGACCTGCCTTTGCCAACGCCTCTTCTAGGTCAGCAGAATCCCACTTCGCGACTTCGCGCGCAATGGATTTCTTGTTGTAACCACAATCAAAGAAATTCAAATATCCCTTTAGCAACTTCGGATAGGGTGGCCCTCCCTCAATCATGACATAGCGATCATCCCGGCAGAGAAACATGCCGTTAACATCGACAAATTCCGCGCCGACATTGATCAGGCGGCCCTGCTGCTGAACGAAGTGCGTAGGATGCAGGTAGTGCAGCGCGTCAATGATATCGATTGAGATATTTGTCTGCTGACCTGTGCGAGTATGCCAGATGGCGGCGGCTGCTATGCCGATTAGTAACTGAGCCATCCCCCGACGCCTCGCAGAGGTGATGCGGTGAACGGATAACTGGGTCAGCGCCGTCTATTTCAGCGTCGCCGGGGAAATGTGTGGCTAGTGGTTTAATGTCTCCTGAAGAGAGTCGTTGCATCTTGGTCGTTCGTTTCGTGCCAGTCGTCATATTCAAATCTCTTTATTCTGCAAGTACATCTTTTGGAAATCCGAATACGACCGTGATCCTGCAATATACCAACTTTTATTGGGTCTTTAATCATAGGTTATAATCACATGCTTTCATATAGAGTCTCTGACTGCATTAGTTGTTGCTAAGGCATTAGCTTCTTTTTGCTCCCTTGTCCTTCCAGGGTAAGTTGAGATTAGAATTAGAGGCACGTCTGGATCATTAGGGAATGAAATATAAGGTTTCAAAAGGAATAAAGCATAGTATGCTTCGTGCTCTGGACGGATTCAATTCCACTATAAAATATTGAATACAAGCCACCCTTGAAGGGATTCCTTTTGCCTTAGCGCCCAATTTTCAGACTATACACTAATCTGGCTTATATCAAATTCCAAAATTGTTCCAAGCTGCGTATTTGTCAAATAGTTATTCAAGACAATTTGAAATATAATACCTTGTACTAACAGATTTAAAATGAGCGGATAATACTTCAGATTTATGGACTATTACTTGTACCATGAATATAATGATAATTATTAGATGTCCCTTGTTGGAATGGGTTTAAACAGCAATCTACTTTATTAAGATTAGTCGAACGGTTTTTAGGGATCATTTGCTATTATCATGTTCATATAATTACTTTTTGTTCCTCTGAGCTACTGAATCAGTTATGTGATCGATCCTTACCCTGGTGTCATTTCATAATTAGTTACTCTACGTATGAGACTTATTGCTTATTGATTAAACATAATACGTATATGTTTATACCTAAAATTTATTTATTCTGGCTTAAAAGGCGATAATCACTATACTTTTGATCCCTTGTATACTTATAAACCATATTTAATATATTATTGCTAATATGCCGAAAATAACTCCATGTTTATGGTTCGATGATAAGGCAAAGGAGGCAGCAAAGTTTTATGCTTCCATTTTCAAAAATTCAAATATTGGCGACGTTACCCACTATGGAAAAGAAGGATACGAGATTCACGGAAGGGAAGAGGGATCAGTGTTGACTGTGGATTTTGAAATTGAAGGACAAAAATTTGTAGCTCTGAACGGCGGCCCGATATTTAAATTCAACGAAGCCATTTCATTCCAGGTTCATTGCGAGACTCAAGAAGAAGTGGATTATTATTGGGAGAAACTTTCAGAAGGCGGCGATGAAAAAGCGCAGCAGTGCGGTTGGCTCAAGGACAGATACGGGGTATCGTGGCAAATAGTTCCGATAGTTTTGATCAAGATGCTAAAGGACAAGGACACTAAGAAATCAGAAAGAGTCATGAAGGTAATGCTTCAAATGCATAAGCTCGACATAAATCTCCTGGAACAAGCTTATGAAGGAAAACAATAATCAGAAAAATAATAGTAGCTCTGCAAAGCATCGATGGTAGACAGTTTCACATTTGAAGATTTCAATAACGGATTAAGTTGGGTGATAGTGAAATGTATCCATGACAGAGTACTACAATATTATTTTAACTGTTTGCATTCTATTTTCTGGTAGTTTATTTTCCCTTTTGGGATTCCAGAAAACTAATTATGCTCAGTAAGCACAACATGAATACGAGTAAGTTTTTTATCATGCTTCAAAATTAGCTAACAGATATTTTTTTCTATTCTAATGGAGAGGCATAGAACAAAGATTATAATGAAGAACCTATATTGGTTGAATTGACTGACTATAAATAAGAATCAAATTTATCGTGAAGACTGCCTTACCTTCATGGCCAAAATGAGGAATGAGAAGCTCTTCGTAGACACCATCGTGACCTCTCCTCCATATAATATAAACAAGGAATATGGGGTTTACAGAGATAACAAAGAGAGAAATGATTACCTATCGTGGTTAGGATTGGTTGCCCAGGCAAGTACGTCCATTTTGAAAGATGACGGCTCATTTTTTCTAAACATAGCTGGCAGACCAGTTGATCCAACTCTTCCGTTCCACGTTGCTAATCTATTTCTAGATTTTGGCTATACGTTACAGAATACGATCCATTGGATTAAATCCATATCTTTTGACCGAGAAGACATTGGTAAGGCCAATGAGCTCTATGAAAATGAAACCATTTCAATAGGCCATTTTAAACCTATAATTAGTGACCGGTATCTCAGCGATCTACAAGAATACATCTTTCATTTTAGTAAAACTGGAAATGTGAAACTGAATAAACTTAGCGTAGGAGTTAAGTATCAAGATAAGAGTAACATAGGAAGGTGGAAATCTGCAACACAAGACAAACGGGACAGAGGAAATGTGTGGTTCATACCTTATCCAACGATACAGAAAGAGAGACCCCATCCAGCCGTCTTCCCTATTAAGCTGCCTGAACGCTGTATAAAGTTGCATGGCGTTAGAAGGAATATGCTCGTTTACGACCCATTTATGGGGATTGGAAGTACTGCATTGGCCTGTCTTCGACTTGGGATTGACTACATAGGTACGGAGATCGATCCTCAATATATCAAAGTCGCGGAGGATCAGGTATCAGGAAATATGCAAACATACCTTACGAGGAATGATATTGAATATTAAATCAAATTACTCAGAATAAGAAAACAACTAGATCGATGTTTCCGTTCTTTCCTGCCAACATCCACAGCAGAATTCCCCATTGAACTGAAATATCTCTGTTGACTTTTTCTTGCATGCATTACAAGAGATCAATACAAATCAAACTAATATTACCAACTAGTCATAAAAAGGCTCCTAAAGACCGAAGCTTATAACTTTGTAACAGAAGATTAAAAATTAAGCGTGAAAAGTCTATAGCTTTAAGATTAAAAGGAGATGCATTGAAAAAAATTTGGAAGGAAAGTAGAAAGCTTACTTATTCTCTAATTCTTTGATTCTTTCCGTTACTCCCTGAACTTCTCTTTCCAGGTCGTCTTTGTACTCTTTTAGCATTGAAACCTTTTCTTCTCTAGTTAAAAAGCTTCTTACCTTTCCAAAGTCTCTACCACTGCTACCACAACCACAGCTACCATATGTCATATTGGCTATACGATATATACAATAAGGTGTATTTATATATATCGGATATCCTATATACTTAAGCATGCCCAGATACGGGGACGAAGAATGTTGTGACATGAGAGGGATGTTAGGATTTTTGATTCTTTTTTTACTATCTAAGAAGCCAATGCATGGTCAGGAAATAGCAGATGAGTTGGCTAAACGAAGAGGCGACAAGCCCAGTCCAGGAACAATTTATCCTGCTCTCAAGAGTCTAAAATATGCTGGGTTCTTGCGTGAGGAGGAGAAGGTAGGAAAAACCATAACATATTGCCTTACACCCAGGGGTATGAAAGCTCTTCACATAGCTAAGAGAAGATTTACAAGAACTTTTCTTGGAGTACTCAGCTGAGAAGTCGTAACAAAGCATCAACCTACACGGGATGATTAGTGTAAGTTTGTTCAGTGTAGCCGAACAGAGCTAATGTACGTTATGATAACAATTTTCATAATGATTACTTCGATAATATCATTATTAACATCGACAAAAATACCTCGATCTTTACTCCCGCTCAATTATTACCTCAGTAAAGCTATTTTTCTTGACATATTGGACTCTTCCTAATCTTTATAATGTAACCTGTCTATCTTATGGCCAGTGATGAAGATTACAGGAGCTATGGGCAGTGCCTACTCAATGACTGAAGAGGAAGTTGATAAGTTCCTTGAAAGCAAGTTGAATCTACAGTTGGCTACCATTGATGAATTGGGAGATCCTAGTATTCAACCTGTCTGGTTCGATTATGACAAAAACAAGAAGAGTCTTTTCATTATGACTCCTAAAACCTCGAACAAAGCACAGAATATTCGCAGGAAGTCGAAAATCTACTTTTCTATTGACGATGAGAACTCTCCGTACAAGGGTGTCAAAGTTAAAGGCGAAGCGATAGTTTTGGGAGATGAAAAGAAAATCATGTTGCTAGTAGAGAAAATAAACATGAAATATCTAGGAATCCTCAATAATCCAATAGCCAAAATTCTTATTGATAATACAAGGAATGGAATTGAGACTGTATTTGAAATCACTCCCGAGTTCTTCTCTACTTGGGATTTTGGTAAGGCTTAACAGCTCAATTCAGTATGGGTACTAGTGCTGGTCTTCATTGACGAAAACTATTGTTACTATTATTGAGATTTTTGGATGTGAATTCCATAATCAGCTATTTTGCTCTTATCTCATATCGGTTGTAAATTAGTTGATAATTCGGATGGTATTGGTCAAGAAAGGGCAAATTATGAACACAATTTTCATTATTCTGTTTTTATTATTCACACTCTCATTTTGTATTCATTCGTTGACAGAGAAAACAAGTGATCCAGATATCTGGGCTGTGAACTTTAGTGTCCTTGATAACAAGTCTTTACTAAATACAGATAATAGAAACGAAATACTGGTGCTGGATGGCGCCACATTGATCGATGGAAATGGTGGTCAACCAAAACCTGATTCTGTAGTAATTATTGGTGACAACAAAAAAATCATTGCAATAACTAATCAAACTAATTTTCGTGATAGTTTATCATCATTAAAGGATGATGATATTGGATCTCAATTTCCAGAAAGAGTTCTTAATCTGACTGGAAAATATATTATGCCTGGGCTTTTCGATATGCATGCTCATGTAGCAGGAGTGCGAAAAAACTCCTATGATCAGGCGACATCCGAGTATATGCATGGAATGCTTCTAAATTATGGAGTTACCACGGTTAGAAATCCGGGGGGACCTACTAATGAAACAGTACACCTAAGAGATGATGTCCTTAATGGAAATCTAAGTGGACCTGAAATTTTTACAGCTGGCCGACTTCTAAATACTCTTGAATTTCCTGTACCATTTGTAGAAAAACAAGTTACTTCTGACGAGGAGGTCAGAGAGGAAGTTCGTGACCAGGCAGCAGCAGGTGTAGATTACGTGAAGTTATACGTTGGATTGAAACCAGAGCTAGTAAAAGCAGCAATAGAAGAAGCTCATAGGCAAGGCATAAAGGTTATTGGACATCTTTATCTTACATCTTGGACTGATGCTGCAAATCTTGGAATTGATTTCTTGACTCATGGAGTTCCTGTGTCCCCTTTCTTATTACCTGAAGATAAGCAAATAATCTTTAATCGTACTGATGGAGGTCCATTCGATCATTCGTTATGGCTTGATCTGGTGGACCTCGATGGTATTGAAATTAAAAATATGATAGACAGCTTGGTCCAGAACCAGATACCAGTGGATCCTACTTTGAATGTATATGAAGCAATTTTTGTTAGACAAAATTTTGCTGATCCTCAAAACGAACAGCGCTGGAATAAGGTATTGCAACTTACAAAGATGATGTATGATAGAGGCGTAAAAATTCTTTCAGGCACAGATATACCTAACTTTGAACTTGCACCAGGGGAAAGCCTGCATCATGAACTAGAATTGTTGGTCGAAGCAGGTATCAATAGCTCAGATGTTATCAAGATTGCTACCAAGAATGGAGCAGAGGCCCTTGATTTGATGAATCAATCAGGAACTATCGAACTTGGCAAACAAGCAGATATTCTAATCCTGTCGGCAAATCCTATTGAAAATATAGAGAATACCAAGAGGATTGACACAGTCATTTCTAATGGTAGGATTATAGAAAGATCGAATTAAGTTCTAATCGAGGGGAGCGAAACCTCTGTCCTTGAAGATTTGAAAAAGTCCTGTGAATGGGAAATGAAACTTGATTATTACCATACCCAAGAACGATGAGTAAAGTTCCCGTTCATCAAATTCACCTTCAAATGCTTCAATTAAGTTATTCAAACACGATAATTTGACTTTTGACGACGTGTTAAAGAATACGAAACCATGCCAACTGCTGCTTCTCATTGGACCAAATCTTCCCATTCCTTCGCCAGTAAAAGTTGCAACCTTCGAGTTTGGTCTCATTTGCTGCGAAGAGTTGTAAAAGGTGAAAGATGAAATCATAACTCAATGGACAACAAACATAATAAAAAGGGAAAGCTAAACTGATACGAGGTTGTTCTCTAACACAGCAACTGGCTTTGCCTCAGCCAAGGTTATATTTTCCCAGCCGTGTACGTGCTGTCCGCCTTCCTCCTTCATCGAAGCCTCAACTAGGTCCATAAAGGATTCTCCTTCCAACACTTTTGAACACCATAGGCATTTCCACTTACCCATGTTCTTTCTGACACACTATAACGATGTCATTACTTATCAATGGTTTGGAGATAATACTATGACAATATCAGAAATTGGAGACTTTGAAACTATTTGTGTTAATGCAAGGTAGTAGTAGTAATGATAGAAAAAACCCTGATTCAGAATCAATTATGCTTAATTCTTTGTCTGCACTAGCAAGATTAACATAATACATTCACTAATGGGCTAACTTTGAGATATCTCACGAATATGATGATTAGGTTGAATAGATCCCATGCCATACGAATAAAACATAAACGATTCCATCATATTATTAAATCGAAACTATCGGAATAAGTCCTATAGACTCGTAATGCACATGACTTATCTGTCTAACATAGGCTTGAAACATGATAACAGACTGTACATAACACCTCCCCTCAGTCTTTTTCTTGCGAGTATATGACATAAATGGGATTTAGCGTAGGGTGTAAAGTCAACAATAAGTAAAATACCAATACGACTTCCGAAGGCCTTATTAATTTATCATAGTTATTCATATAATTATCCACCCAACTTCATGTTTGATTGGTTTTTGTAAGCAATTAGACCACGAAGTATGCCAGACGACGTTGTTCAAATGTAGTATTTTACCTCACATTATATTAACCTAAAGTTGGCATGATAAGTTTTGGTGCCACTTTACCATTTTTAGCACATACGCGGCGCCATTCATATCTGTCATGATCCTTGTTCTTGTGAATTGCCCGATTTATTTTCTCGTTCTCCCAATCTTGTAACAGATAGATTTCGTCAACGGGTTTGAAGAACATATAACATAAATTGCCTTGCATCAGAACCTCTTCTTCTGTCAGTCTTCTCGTTGCTCTATCACACTCTTTGAATCAGGAGGACAGTCTATAATCATTGTACTTTGTTCTTGGTTGTTATTTTGGCTCTGGCTTTGTTGCAACCAACAATAATGGTCAAATAGCTATTATCCAAACTTTGATATTGAATCATTGTACAATATACAATGAGGTAGTAATTAGCTGGAATGGAAGGACCTCCACTTTGGGTTTGGGCGATTATCATTGGGATCATAATAGCTGGCAAATTCATTTATCGATGGACAACGACAAAGGAATTAGCTAAAAATGCTAGGCAGAATAGCCAGCCTTTCAGTGGGATTAAAGAAGATGAGACAGACAAAAAGACAACTGCTCACAAGTACGATCCTCAGAACTTCTAGCCCTAGTAAATACAAAGACTATAGCGCCATGAGAAAAAGAGATAGGCAAAACATAAAATGATAGCACGACAAAAAAAACTTGCTGACCTGACAATATTAAGTAGTACACTCGACGAGTGTACTATGGATAGTCTAAATTATTAGGTAATGTAAGACTGGTATCCTTGATTTTTTTTATACAGATTCAGAAAGTAATGCGCATGTTTGTTTCAATAAATTAAGTTGGTCCATCACATACCAATGTTTCGTAATTCATTCGTTTTCTATCTTGTAAAGTTCTGCCGATTTTATGTTCACTGGTTTGTTTGTTGGTGGTCTTCCATGAAACTCTTCCTTATGCGTTCCAGACCCATTTAGAAACACCACTACGAGATCATTTTCTGCAACGATGTGTTCTATGGTTGAGCGCCAATCAGGAAACGCCCTAAAGAACTCATTTATGAACTGTTTGGATCCTATGCCACCCTTTCCCGCCTGAGGACTACCTTCAACAAAGTTTCCACCAAAATATCTTTGGATTGATGATATGTTGTGTTTATTGAAGATTTCATCTATGTATGATCTTATAATATTATAATATTTTTATTTTTTTCCTCCTGGGAATTCCCTTTCAGTGAAGACATATAATATTGTATAGGGCATTTTATTATTTATTCTTCATTTGGTTTTTTTGCGCGCGAAATTTGAATAAGTGATCTGAAGACTATTCATCCACTACTTGGCAGCAAAAAATATTGAGATTAGCAGCTTCCTAATCCTTGCTATCTAATTAGTGATTAGAAATATCTGTTTCAATCGATCTAACATATTGCAATTTCGTCTGTACCGCTCTCTCCATCATTTCCTTGGATACCATTAAAAGTGTCTCCACCATTTCCACCAGCTCCTGCAATCGCAGTATCATCACATATTGGTTCGGTCAGGGCTAATCCAACTGCATTACCACCATCTCCTCCATCTCTACCAATCGCATTACCTCCTACAGCATCACCACCATCTCCTCCATCTCCACCAATTTACATATGCAAACAGACTGCCAACACCCAAAACATGCAGAATATCTGATGGCTTTCCTAAGTATCCCACAACAAATAAGGATGCAAACTATGGAGTTAAATTAGCCGATCCTGCAGAATGCTATGTTTCTGATGATCCCAAAAAGAAT
>JAATVP010000051.1 GCA_014523625.1 Nitrososphaerales archaeon TH5896 | reverse complement strand
TTGTCTCCTTTAATTGCACAAGAACCCCACTATAAGATTTATTACAACACCTTAGTTTCCGCGTCAATTTGTTTCCTATTGTTCTTCAGTTCCTTTGCGATCCACATGAGCGTTGAAATAGTATATACTGGTATATAATCTCCAACAAAAGGAATGAATTCAATCATATTCACAGCTGTAGACATTTTGCTTTTTGTAATATTATACAACAAACTTACGATGACTGCATCAAATATATCTCCCAAAACTGGAAATCCGAACAGAGGAGCTGCAATATAATCTAGAGCATCTGCCACAACGGACACGACGAGCGCAGAAGTTGCCCTAAGTTTGAATACAGAGCTACTTCTAGTACTTTTTTGCCCAATTATTTCGAGGGTTCTCATATTCATAATAAGCCATCATAGTATAAATAGATATCACTAGTGATATAACGAGCTGTATTGGAGATAAGCTATGCTCAATATGTGAAATTCTTTGTTCATTCAGCTTATTGCGACTCCAAAACGTCAGTCCGATCGAATCGTCATGATCGTACTAATTTGAAACACCAAAGTGTCAACCTCTTTTTACATTCCTGCTAATGGATAATTTTGGCTTTGATTACTTTTGGATGGCTATAAGCACAGTTAGAATGACAATCGCAATCGCTTTGATATTGGGACTAATTTCAGCAGTACTATATGTAACTACACAAAATATGCATATCTCGGGCCAGCGCAACGAATCTTCAGAAAGCAGCCAGCAAAGGTGTACAAATACGCGAGAGTGTGCTCATTTGCCCACAACATCGCCGAATATCAGTTCATCCCTCCTGTTCGTCTATTTGAAAGAAGGTGGGATAGCAGGCCCAATTGAGAGAACATATCATGATTCTCCCACAGAACAATTAATTTTCCTTGGCGGTCTGGGAGATGTAGAGCAGACACAGATAGCAGTCACTGGGGCCGACACATCAAGTAATGCGCCTGAAGGATTTTTCGAGATAGCATAGCTAATTGAAAGCCTAAGATCAGCGGAAGATGAGCCGCTTACCTGATCAAATAATCTAACGGTTTTCATGCCCTAATGCAGGAAGTGGAGCGTAAAATATCTGTGCATTCTTTTAGTCAAAGCGGGAGTTTTGAGATAATCAAAAATTGAAAATTCAACAGAACTTGTCTTACTCTCCGTGCTGCGTCAATACATCGTACTACAATCAAGAACAAACAAGATAGTCTAGGACTTGTTTTTGATAGTGCTATCTCATAACGCAAATCTTTGATTTAATGAAATTGCAGGTATCCTAATATAACAATTTCAGATAGGACTTTCAACGAAGACCAAGAGGTCAATTGCCATATTATGATGCGGCGAGGATTAGTTGGGGAGCGGCTGTACTATGAAAAAGTCGATTATTAAAAAAGGTACAATAAAATATCTATTTGGAATGGCATAATTGGAGAGAGGATTTTGAATTGCCATTTGATTATTTCTAATTCTAAGATTGCTAACAGGCTTCGCGTAAGAAAATTGGATTTAGTAAACGTTCGTAGGGATTTTAATTTTCCAAATATTTCTGTGGGAACTATCAGGTAGCTTCGACATGTCTTCAGCATCGTATAACCCAAAGGATTACTGGTTAGAACAGGGAAAGGTCTACAAGAATAATTTTAAGTACAATAATAAATTTGAATTACAAGAGCGCTTGCTAATTGAATACTTGACCAGTAACATATTTACTTCAACAGATTCTGAAAACAAGCCAGCAGGAATGTCAGTTCTAGAGGTGGGCTGTGGATTCGGTAGGATCACAAGGTTGCTTCTTGCTAGTTTCGGAAAATCAATTACAAAGTATCTCGCAGTTGATATGTCACCTGACCAGATTAAAAACGCTAAGCAATTCGTTGGTGATCCATATTTGATCGGAGAAAGTGTGCCAACTGCTGATGGCAATGAAAGCGGGAAAGATGAGCGCCTGAAATTTGTCGTATCTGATATACAATCACTGAATGCTACTAATGTCTGTAATCAAAGATACGACCTCGTTCTTGCATGCGAGGTTCTCTTGCACGTACTTCCCTCTGAAATCCAACAGGTCGTTTACCAGCTAACAGAGATGTCAAACAAGCATATCATAAATGTGGATTGGTATGAAGAAGAGGCGCCCAAAAAAGTTGCCCCACACAATTTCATTCATCAGTATGAGGAAATTTATGCAAGCATTCCATCTGTAAAACAAGTGCGGAGAATACCAATCGTAAAGAAAGGGATACTTTCAAAATTGGATACAAAACAATCAATATTTCATGCTTCTAAGCAAGCAGATTAAACTAGATTGCGAGCTCGTACAATTAAGGAGACGAGATCTACAAATAAATACAAATTGGAGACCTTTCATAAGAAACGGGAAAAATAAGACAGAAAAGAAAAGTACGTTACTCATGGAATTGAGAAGAAAACCAAGACGCTATGTCGTGAGGTATTGATCACATCGTGTCTTCACTCTAACCAACGATACTAAGATCTCGCAAGTAATGCATCATTTGGACCAAGTGATCTCCGCAATTGAATAAAACTTTAATAGTTGGAAGCTTGCGTATTTCATGAAAATTCATGAATCTTGGTTCTCTACCATCGACATTATTTCAGCTCTCAGGTCGCTACATCTGTTTCTGATTGTAACATCTGTAACTCCAGCAATATCTGCAAAGAATCTCTGTGTCCTGGTGTCGTCTCCATATTGGTGGCATATTAGATAGAGTACAGCCGCTGCCAGCCCCATGGGGTCCTTCCCGGCAGATAGTTCTTTTTTGATTATTTCTTTCATGACCCTTATAGAATGCCTCTTCACCTTTTCGCCGACGCCAGTAGAATTTGCAAGTCTAACTAGGTAATGTAACTGGTCAATTGATGGCATATTCAAATCGAACTTCAATACTATTAACCTATATGCGCTGGAGATTTCCTTACACGTAATGTTATTGGCTCTAGCAACATCATTTAAAGTTCTTGGAATACCGACCTGTCTGCAAGCAATATAAACACATGCCG
Organism: Nitrososphaerales archaeon TH5896; assembly: GCA_014523625.1. Lineage (GTDB taxonomy): Archaea > Thermoproteota > Nitrososphaeria > Nitrososphaerales > Nitrososphaeraceae > TH5896. The sequence continues at coordinate 12,538 of JAATVP010000051.1, read as the reverse complement.
CTAATACGGCTTGCGTTGTCCTTCCCCTTATCATCTTGTTGTGCTGAACTTTTTTATAGATGTGCGCGGTCTTCTCGATTACTGAATATTGCAATCCTAATTTTTCTTTGCATCTTCTAAGCGAAAAAATAACTTGATTTAAGTTCCTCGTTTCTGAGTCAAACTGCAAAATGTGATCCCACTTTCTCAAATTCGAGAACTTTTCCTGCAACCTTGGATCCAAATGTCTTCCTGACGCATCGCGGTTTTCCTTGCCTATCAGGGTTGACTGACTGGTAATGGGCAGACTTAAGGAGAAAGAAGCACTTACTCGATCCCACATAACACTCTGTGCATCCTGATGATTCGTGTTCCAGCCTGTGGAAGTTTGGGTCATCCCATTTGCAATAACTTCTCCACAGCCAACGCAGATAATCTCTCCCGACTCGGGATCAGCTACGACCGAACAATGCTTTTCCCCGTCACAGTACTTGATTACCTCACTTCGGCGACACAAGCCTTCTACGCATAATCATGTACGCAAATCGAAGATTTAATACCTTTGAAGCCATCGTGAGGAAGCATCTCTTACGTCTTAGTTCATGGACTAGTATTTAAAAGACAAAGATGTAGAAAGAAGTATTGAATTTGTCATCATATTACATCATTCAGTAGCAGCGTGCCCGCAAGTAAATCAGTCGGACAAGGTACCTTGTTTATTGCAAACATGATCCCAACACATTATTTTTATGAGAGTAACAAATTTACCCGTTAACTATCCAGTCTGGATTCGATCCTGGATCTGATACGCCGCAGGAATTATTTTCATTATATCAAAGGTAAGTGAGAAGTTAATACTAGGTATGCCTTTTTTCACCCACAAGAATACATCATACATCATAGTACATGTAGAACTGCTGCACTTTCGATTCACTTTTTCCCGCAAATCCACTTACTTTAGAAATTTCATCCTCTTTAAGGTCGATATATGTATCAAGACATTCGTCATTGAAACACGTATTGGTCAAATAGAGGTGATCACTTTTCAGTGAAGCAATAGATTCTCCCAAACTCCCTGGAACTGATTTGATGCCTATGTCATTTCTTCGTGAATCAGACATCTTGTAAATGTTCTCATCAACTGGATCCCCAGGATCAATTTTTTTCTTCATTCCATCCAGACCAGCGGCTACTATGGCAGAGAATGCCAAATAAGGATTGCATGAAGGATCCGGTGCCCTAAACTCTATACGTTTTGAATCTCTGCTAAGTTTGTCGTTAATAGGGATTCTCACTATCGCCGACCGGTTTCCTCTAGACCAGGCAACGTAAACTGGCGCTTCAAACCCAGGAACCATTCGGTAATACGAATTGACGGTTGGAGATGTTATAGCGACAAGAGATCTGGAGTGATCCAGGACGCCTCCAATAAAATATCTACCTGACTGGCTGATGTTAGCGTACGGATCCTCCCCGTCAAAGAAAATATTTTGGCTAGACAAGTTCTTGCCAGTAGACGGTCTGGAAGATGAGGAGGATGAAGATAAAGATCTTTCCCATAGACTTATGCTCACATGCATTCCTGAACCATTATCCGTGGTAGCACCTGCTGGGTCAGTCTCATCGAACAAGGGTTTGGGCATGAAATTTGCAATTTTATTGTGTCTTTTCGCAACATTCCTTACAACGTCCTTGTAGATTTGAACATTGTCCGCAGCGTCAGTCAGCTTGCTGTGCATAAAATTAATTTCTATTTGTCCGGTACTTGCCACTTCATGATTCAAGTTTGTAACCTTTACCCCATAATACTTCTTCAGAAGGTTGGCAACTTCGAACCTAAATTCTACGAGGGAATCTTGAAATGGAGGTGCATCATAGCCCCCCTTTCTGGTAATTGGATACTTTCCTACGCCGTATTGCTCTTCAGATACAATCATATTAGAAGTTGAGCTTTGCAAGTTAACGACGGATTCGCTGATTTTATCTTTTGAATTTGGTTGTGCGCCAATGATATTTTCTACATTATTCCCAAAAGAAATATCATCGAATACGAAACATTCCACCTCAGGCCCAATCTGACACGTCAAATTTGACTCTGCGAGGTATTCTTCCATGTTTTCGGAAACAAACCTCGGGTCTTTGGATAGTCTTCCAAATCCAAAGCCCTTGTGAACGTTAGCGATAACCGAACCCAGAGTAAAGTTGGTAAAAAATGGATTTAACCTCAATGTATGCCTGTCAGGGACTAGAACTAGATCAGACTCATTTATTTCAGTGAATCCTTTTACTGAGGAGCCATCGAGCCCTATACCCTTCTTAAGGAATCCGTAGAGCTCATCATAGTCGCTCATCACGTATTTAGCCAGAAATTTTCCAAGTAGATCGGTGTACCTAAACTGAAGAAACTCAATGCGTTGTAATTCTTCTGAAAACCCTATGCTTCGATTAGCATCAACGTCTGTAACGTAAGTATCATAATCGCTTCCTTTAGGATGGTATGACAATTTACTATTTATTTCATAAACGGTCGTAAAATATATAATCTTTAGCTTCCTAATTGCTTACATTTTCGAGACTTGTAGTATAATATTTTTTCATTTGTAAAGCACGCTTGTTTTATTGTGGTAGGATCATGCAGTATGCCCCCTCAGCTGCTTTGCCTTTTGGTTTCAGCAAACATTGTTCAATTTATGCCCAAGAACGAGAGAACTACGGTTCAGCATAATTAACTTTCAACTCTTAATTTTGACATCTGAATCCCATCTTCCTGATTGACTTCTATTGTAAAGCGGATAGGTAGGAGCAACTTTGAGGTAAGTGAAAATGATGACTCTTTATTGATTATGAGATATCCCATATTTCCATTTATTCTTCTCCATTTCATCTAGAAATGAATTCAGGATACCTTCGAGTGTTTCCACAATTTCATTTCCTTTTTTAACAGTCGCTTTCCTTGGGGCTCCAGTGGCGCCAGTGTTTGACAGTTCGTTAAATTTCCAATAAATCCTCACCTTCGCAGGCAACTTCGGTATTACAGCTTTAGGAGCATTACTCATTTGCACAAGGTCAGGTCTCACAGCGAGCATTGCTGAAGTCTCTGCTTCGCCTCCATGACCCAGCCCGTCCCAGACATCGAAAAGATTGTGCCTAGATTGGCCAACCAGCGTCCACCACGCCTCCAGACAAGCAATAACTACTGTCGGGTCCCTGTTCTTGACATACCTAGATGCAATTTCAATTGGTGCAATATTTCCATCATGACCATTAATGATTAAGATCCGCTGAATACCATTTTTTATTAGGCTCTGACAAATATCGCGAATTATTCGTACCACGGTTCCCGATTGAAGACTTATAGTCATTTGATAATCATTGTGGTGCGAGCTTAGACCGTATGGAATGTAGGGAAGAATTATCACATTCTTCAGTATGGCTGAGATTCTCTTAAGGAATTCAGTAGGAAAAATAAAATCCGCTCCAAATGGCATATGATCGCCGTGATTTTCACATGCACCTATGACAATAATTGCAGTAGTGCTCCTGTTAATACAATTTTTAACTTGGACTGCGTTCATAGTAGCAAGCTCACCATTCTTGTCAGTCTTACTTTGGACTTTCATGTGACTTAATTATGTGGAAGGTACCATAAGTGTATTAGATTTGGAATCCAGTAAAAGTAATGAGATTTGACATTTTATGAGAAAGAATAATATCCAGATTTCTGTTCGACAATGCTATACCCAACCTAACAATACAGGACCTATTAGTCAATATGCTCTAAGATTTCATAATTCCGACCCAGGATAATTCATCACGGGATAGGGTCTAATCTTTCAATATCAAAAATTTAGTCACAACCAGATGTAATTCCCTTCGATGACAATCATTTTCGGAATTATACCATCTAGGGTTTGCGGACAGCTGATAAGGAAAATGAGAGCACTGCACTATTTAACGAAAACGGTTCGTTGAGTGCACAAATATCTCACTATTAGTCGCAAACAAATACTAGCTTTCGTAATCGAAGCAATTTTCAATAGCACATTAATTAATGTCTAATAATTACTAGGCCACAACACAAATCTAATATAGAACACCTTGAACCTTTCCAACCAAATTTATTGGAGTTAGATTTAGTATTCGACTTTCCTTCTTGAATTATTCATATCTCTTAAATAATTTGAATTGTTAGAATTTTAAACAGTGATTTGCTTCACGGCTCAATAGCGAGACACGGCTCCTCTACAATCCCACATTATTTACGAGCTAATGCCAATGCGATTAAGCGTAAAGATCAGATTTACTATGATCGAATTCGCAGTATCAAAAAATTCCTTAAGAGGGGTGAAAAGGTTATTGCCATTGCATTGCAACCACGAATGCTACCCGGTGGCTCTTACTTAATCCCTAATGTCATTTATGCTACAAACGAGAGAATCATTGTATTCGATCCACATGCATCAGATCTCAAAGGAGGGAGAGTAAGTATTCCATACACCATAATAACCAGTATGAAATTAGAAGAAAGACCGTACTCTACTTTGGCAGTCAAATTTGAAATTTTAGCTTCAAAAAAAGTAATTGGACTGGGCATGATTCACGGACTAGTGGGGGGAGGAAATCGTTACGAAAGGACTATCGATGCAATGCCCAAAGCAAAAGCTGAAGAATTAGTGCACGCAATACTTTATGCGATTGGTAAAAAAAGCATTAGAGTTAGATCCCCCCGCTTTGGCAACACAAAAGTTGAACTAGTAAGGCATTAGTTTAGAAGTGGAGGCACAGTCGCTCTTTAAATGCATATGAACGGGGGTTCTTAGAGAAGATCCATTTGACGAAAATAAATAGTAGGATACTCGCTGCTTTCATGAGACAATAATTTTTTGGTTCGATTGAAGACCAATTCAAACAGCATATGGTACATATACTTTTTGGAGAGGAAATTGGGTACGGTTCAAAATTCAGTTTATTGGACGGCCCACAAGTTGAATCATAGAGAGGACCATAATGAATTCTGGAAGCGTTTTTTTAGTAATGAGCTATAGATAGACACTATGAATTGGAAACGTACTACCATTGAACTTTAGAAGGCCACTGAAAAAGACCTATACTTTTGATAGGATCTATATTTAGATTAACTAATGGTTTCTTCCATACTTGAACTCTTCAGAACACCAGAAAGATCCTTAGATATAGCATCAATCACCCTTCTTACTTCGTCCTTGCTCTCTGCTTGATAAATAGCGATAGCCAACACTTCTATTTCCTTCTGCAAAGCATTTATCATTCTTGATTCCAGCTCAAAAAACCGATAAAAGTTGCCTAGTTCACCTGCAAGGGTTATACACAGAGAGATTATAACTTCATTTGACGCTTCCTTTCCTACCAAGCCCTTCAATTGTTCAACCAGATTATTGACTGCTTGACGCCTCTGTGTGAAAATTTGTGCTAACGTTTCCTGAGTGGGTTCTCCATGACTCATATCCGTATTCCTTAAATTCTAATTAAGAAGGGTGTGCTTACTTAAAGTTTCTTCTGTTTTCTTACACCTCACTTAAACTGTTAGCTTTCGTATCTTTCTCATTTGTCTTTTGATGACTTTGCCGTCTGTCCTTTCATCTTCTAAATTTCTATATGTAAACCCTCTTGCAATCATGTTATGTTGAAGAAGGAATTCTATTATACCTATAGCCATCGACCACTGTTAAATGACTGCCATAATAGGAGAGCTCTGTGATACACTTGGCAAAGTGACAACCGATGAAAACGGCGAGAACATGGATGAGCATACGTATGTGTTCGGGCACAAGGGACATACTCATACCGTGACTCACAAGCATCCTCATCACGCAGACCATCATCACCATGAGGACTTGACTGATCGACATTACATATTCAATCCAAATAATTGCAAACCAGGCCGTATGTGTCTAGCACCTCGCTTTTTTATTACGCAAGCTCGAATTTGTTGAAATAGTAGAATTTGGGTATATCCAGAACCAAAACAACGCTAATGGATTTCACTTCTATCAATTCAGCTAATTGCCATAGCTATTTCTTGTTTATTTCAAGTTGGCTGTTGTTGCGGCGTCACGGTAGCAACCAGAAATGCTATGGCATCTTTCACTAGTTCACAGTTACTGTAGCAGAATAGTATATTATACTTCTCGGTGTCATGACAAACATAAGTGAGGCCTTATTGAGACAAACACATACACGTGGGTCGATTAAAGGCCACTCAAATTGCGTCACTTAAAGTCATTTGCATCAAATAAATTAACCTTATCATGGGGACTCTATTAATAGACGCTATATCAATAATCCAAATGGAAAGCGCGAGTCTATTCCTTATTCTTTGGATAGCTTTGCTCTCACTATGGGCAGTATTTTATTTAGTATGATGTTTTCATGATCCGAACTGGTATCAAAGGATGCCATTAGGACCGGGTGATCAATGTTTCCAACGTATATAGTGGCACGTTTAAGATTTCCATAAAGTGTAAAGGAATAAATCACTTTGCCGAGCTTTGCCTCCATTTCCTTTCTACTATTCATTCTCATTACAGTATCAATTGAGTAGATTTCTGACTCGGTCTGATTCAAGTACGGAACAAGACCTTCTCGGTAGGCAAAAGCTACTTGCTTGCCGTACTTGTCGGCGATACCTGCAAATCTTATAGAGCCATCAGATTGTAGAATCTGCTTGCAAAGATCATCTAGTTCGCTGCTTGCCATTCACCTATCTCTTGTCTGGCGCATTTAATAAATGAATATAAACTAATACCTTGGAAGAAGTTATATTGAAAAAGATAGACGCAATTGTAAGAGCAGAGAGAATGCCTCTTATAAAGGAGCGTCTAAGGGATTTAGGTGTCGCGGGAATGACCATATCCACGGTAATGGGTTGGAGCAAGACTAGGGAACTTCACCTCCAATGGAGAGGTCAACCTGTATCCTATGACCTAATCCAGAGAGCCAAATTTGAACTAGTCATCCCTGATTCCCAAGTCAAGGAAGTCGTAGATGCCATAATAGAATCTGCAAGATCTGGGAAAAATGGTGAACAAGGAGATGGAATGATTTTCGTCTCAAATGTGGATCACATGATGAATGTCAAATACTTGGGATAGTGTAAATACATTAATAATTTCTCATTCTTGATGTTAGGTTGTGATAGAAGTAGATTGTCAGTTTGACAGCAAACAAGAATTACGTAGATTTCAAAAGTCATTACACGAAATCCCAATTGGCACTATATTAATACCTAAATTACCCAAAGGAAAAAGAAATAATGATTTGAAAAGAAGGGCCAATATATTCAAGTTGGGAGACAATTCTCCAATTTTCCTATCAACCCGTTGTTTTTGGAATTCTGTACTGACCTAATTCTATTCATGTAAACTGTGAAACATTACGTATGTAATACTTATCAGATAAATCTGAATTAACGGAGAATAGTCTGGACAGCTCATAACATATTGATTATATGTTCAATTCCAAACATATGAAATACGTCGCATTGTCAGGCTTGCTAGGGCTTTTTGCGACGATGTTTGGTGCGATCGGCGATTTTCAGAACTATGCATTCGCACAAATAACACCTGCCCCACAGAAACATGACGGTAATAGCAATAATGATCAGTCCTCCTCAGATGGCCCTTCAAGTGATGCTGATGACGGCGAAGGTAGTGATAGCTCTGGCTCATCAGAATCATCGAGTGCAAATGATGATAGTGAAAGTCAAGATACGGGAAGCACAGAGGGACAGGAGTCAGCAGCGGATGAAAGCTTAGATTCAGACACTACTGAAAGTAATCCACTAATGGAGCAAATAATGGACAAAGTAAACCAGGATTTTGCCGCCGTACGGATGCCATCGCTTGAGTGGTGAAACACGAACCTTTTTTTTAACCTGAGGCTGCTCAACTGGCAACAGTTGAGCCCTAGTCGAAGAACAATCTTGTATTATTCAGACTCCTAATTCTTACAATGGGAACTAGATATACAATATCAGGAACCGAAATATAGCAATTATACCCCTCAGAGGAAGAAAAATGTGTATTTATAATGCTAATCCTTACATTCCTCAATTCAAGAAATTAACATAATGTCAATTCATTAATGGGTATAGTTGGCAAGTGCTACGGAAACGGAACACCCCCTCCTGCAGTAGAGGGAATCTTTGCCTCAATGTTACCGTCATTATTCTCCTCTTTCTGATCTTCACTGTTATCGCTCTTGTCATTGTCACCTTCGTTGTTATCGTTTTTATCATTGTCGTCTGAAGCAGAAGCGTCACCAGAAGAGGGTGAAGATGAAGTTGAGGGCGAACAATCCGCTAGCGAAATAACAACTCCATCACATGATGAAGATCTTTGAGCATGAACTTCGAGGCCAATGGTGCTAAAGAGGCCTAACCCCCCAGTAGCAAAAACAAGAAGCATTGTAACTATGAATATTGATGGGATACGGATCCTATCCTTGATGGGTATTTCGCGCAACAGAATATTACAACCTTATCTTCAGGACCATTGTTATTTGATTTTAGTACTTGTCTACGTTAACATTATAATATAATATAATTCTCCACGATTTTTAGTCCGAGTTCAATCCTATCTAAAGGACCTGACAGAAGTGACGACTTGTTTCTTTGGGGCCGGATATTTATCAAAATCGACTAAACATTAGTCCTCAACTTGAAATCCTACCGCCAAGGGAAGATACTGTCATACTCGATGTCCTAATAAGTACCAATCATTTATTGACATCATTTTGCCTCCGCGAGAGCCAGAATAGGCTTCAAACCATTGACTTCGGATTGCTCCTATTAATGGCTATGACATGGAGTGTGGTTCCCGCTTGAACATATAACGTCGCTTGTCTTGGCTCAGTGTTGACAGTTTAAACTCCTATCAGTATTTGTAAACATTGCAATAGGAGTGATGGATAGGACTAATAGCTACTCACGAGCCTACTAGATTGAATATTAATTAAAGGAAAAAGCTTGCTATCAATGGTAGGAACTCCAGCGCTGCAGATGTGAATTAATTACATTCTTATATGTACTCATATCACAAGGAAAACATGGAGAACAAATCAAGACTTGCAGTTGAAACTTTCTCGGCCAATATTGATCATTCTGCTCAAAACCTTGCAGACGAGAGTGACTTTAGAACTAGATACATGAACGAATTGAAGAAGAAGCGGCAACATGGCATCAACAACTATTTTGGTATTGACGAGCTTTTGGAGGAAAGACGACAAGTGAACCAACAACAAATGAAGACTCCAGGCCGCCGAGGAGAGATAATAAAGCATGAAGAGATTGACAAGGAAATATTAAGAAGATTAAAAAATAAAACACAAATTTAACTTAATGACTTTCTGTGTCTCCGCCCACAGAAACCTTTCTAAAATGAAATCATTTCGTCTATCTCACCGGCGCGGTTATAATACTAGTAGTAGATTTTTCAATTATTAATCATGACATGTTCTGGTTAGATCACGTATACCTGGACGATAAGCATGAAAATTTATATGTAAGCTAAATGTTGTGTATACGATTTGCATGATGTCTCCTATGTGATCAAGGTTTTGAAGGTGGTGGCCAGGCAGAACTCGATAATTTGTTCAATTACTATCGTTCCATACATTATCATGACATGAATGAACACCTGGCTAGGTGCGTTGTCGAGTTACAAAATAAACAGGATAAACTTGAGATAGCCGTTGATGAATTGAGACATCTCGCCTCCTCCAAATTAGCAAAGTAGCGAGCCCTAGCTCGGCGGATTTCAATTACAGAATATTGACTTTAATAACTACTTCCTTTAAGATTTATCTCCTTTAACTAATTTATTAAGATCCCAGCAAAAACTTCCATGGTCTTTGAGGGGTAACTAGAAGTTGTCCACTTGTCATGTCGACCGATCATTTGAGGAACATTGTGCACAAGATATGATGGCAAATTTCTTTCAACTCTCCTATATCAAGACATATGTCAAACTAACCAATCTATAACTCATTGGAATGATGCGAGAATCGCTAGTATTCATTTTCGCTTTACGAGCACGGTATCGTCAGTGTTCATGCTCTGCCAAATAATATCATAGCCTAACAATGAAATAAGTTCGGCGTGACAAACTTCGGGGATAGAATTTTCAGATAAGATAGCACACGCTTCAGTAAATTTCGTGGTGTTGGCTAAGAGCTCGGCTAACAAATTCACCTTTGACTTGGACACAAACCATGAATCTATCTTCGAATAATCTACGCTATTGTCCCTGGTCGCAAGTGCCGTAGCAATTTCAACTGGGACTTTATATGTTTCCGAGATTTCTTCAATGGAAATGATATCTTTTCTGCCGTCAAATCTTATCCTTAGATTTGAATCTGACATCTTCGATTCAATTTGCTGTTTATCGATTGATTTTAGATACTCAAGTAGCTTCTTCACTGGAACTGAAGTTTTCCTAAAAAATATGATTCTGTTATTCGATAGGTCGTATATTGATGAGGGCAAAAGCTTTGAACAAGAAAGCTCTTCGTCTACCGCAACGAAGAGATCGACGTTACCATTACGGAGTATATCGCTAACTTTTTGGAATTTTTTCTCCAGGTACTCTTTCGTCCAAAATCCTACAATTTCTAAATAGACCTTTCGACCATACTTCTCAAATAAGAAATCAGGAATAAATGCTACTCCATTCCCGACGATTAAGGGGTCAGGCTCTCTTTTTATTTTCCACCGGCTCGCAAGGTGTTCGAACTTAGTCGCAAATTTTTCTTCCAGGGAACTGTCGAAGTATGAAGAAGTTAGTCGGTTCTTGATGCGATTGTCCGTAGAATTGCGAGATGGTTCTCCCAATTTGAGGTGCTGAAATGCTTCAGACGAGGCTCTAAATTCATAAATCTTCTTTCCAGACAGTGTCTTTCTGACTATGAGCGCGTTCAGGTACCACCAAGATGATGAAATGATGTACGGAATGAGTTTCGCTATAGAAGTTCCATATCTGTCGGTCAACTTGAATAGACTGACAGGCCCATCAATTGAACACACCAACCTGCTGTCATGGTCGCTTTTATCCTTCATGTTGGCATGGATTTGGTGTTCACTATTATATTTGACATAAATATTTTCGGAATCCGAGCTCTCACTCGAAGTAATCTGCTCCTTCAAATTATACATTAACCCTAGATGCTTTACTTTTCTAAAGACGTTCTTCCAGTTTGTGCCTCCTCTTACGCTGAACTCCAGCCTAGTACATGTGAAAAGCAAAGTCTGCAATAGTGATAGATCATACCATCTTAGTAATTCTTCAGGAACTACAGAATCGAAGAATTCTAAGACCGTATTTTCATCAAGGTCACTCCATATTGATTGCAATATGGAAGTCGATGAAAGCTTGGTCTTTGATGCGATCGCATTTAATATCTCATCATGGCGAGATTGGGTTAGCGCAAAACCACGGATTGACGATTCCTCCCAAAGTAGCCTCCGAATGTCGACAGGACTCACAATATTCTCATACTTATCGTCCAGTTGGTTTATGGTGGTACCGAAATGACATCTTCTCTCAAGTAACGTTGAAAGTCCTCTTACGAGCTTATAGTCGTCAAAATTGTTCTCCACCAGTAATATCCTTTCGTTTAATGTTTTTTTCTTTTCTTTGTTTGCAACTGATTCCTCGAATTCATGGATGATTATTTTAGCAAGTTCTAAATTTCTAAACTTATTCTCGCCGCCACCAAAGAGGGGAATTATCTCTCCCTTTCTTGTTCTAACTCTAAGTAATTGACTAGGCAGCATTCTTGATCAATATAAAGGAGCCTTTGTCGATCTCATTTCGTACAGGACTTGTCATATAAAATGCCCGACCACACCATTTCATGATTATTTTTTCACATTTAGAATATGACGCGAGAATATGGAAGATAGCATCGATTTTGTATCGTCTTGAGCCCTCAAGTTTTCTATTTCGTCCATTCTCCAGGTTCGACGACTTTAACATCTCACTGACTTACTGTAATAATAGCTAAAAAAATCTTGTTCTTTTCATAACCTGACGTTTATTCACGATAGCATCGAGCTACTCTCCGATAGATGTTAATTCTAGGTTTTCTATCGTTGCATTGGAGTGGTCAGTCCAAATGCCCATCAATGGTATGAAGTAGTAAGTTCTACCACGAGATCAATGTAAGAATTTGGAAGACCCAGCTATCGCATAATCGGAAAAAAGGGTTGGTAGGTCTCTACTACTTAAGTCTTATTACCTTCCTATACACAATCCACTTGGATTACTTGTCTCACAGCTGTTGTCTACATACTGATTTGCATTGATGTTTGTTGGTAGTCCGTTTGCATTGTTAAGGTCAATTACATTCTCAAGTACGTTATTGGCTGATATTGTATTCTGTGTGCTCTGTCCATCAAGAAATACTCCATTCTGACTTCCAACTACATTATTCATTCCTATGCTGGACTGTTGTGTGTTGACAAATGTTATTCCTGCTAGCAAATTGCCATTCATAAGGTTTGAGTCTATAGCTGAACCTGTAC
>JAATVP010000050.1 GCA_014523625.1 Nitrososphaerales archaeon TH5896 | reverse complement strand
TAGTAAATTTAATATATCCCAATCCATGCCTTTATTGAGTATATTTTAGGTGAATAGAGGATATGTCAATTCAACAAGGAACAGCTGGTGGAATGCCAGTCTTAATATTGAAAGAAGGCGCTAGTCAGACTAAGGGTCGTGACGCACAGAAGAATAACATAACTGCAGCTAAGCTGATAGCGGAGGTAGTCCGCTCAAGCTTGGGTCCACGAGGGATGGACAAGATGCTCGTAGATTCTCTTGGTGATGTGACTATCACAAATGATGGGGCTACAATTCTTAAAGAAATCGATGTACAGCATCCTGCCGCAAAGATGATGGTAGAAGTCGCAAAGTCTGTAGATAATGAAGTGGGAGATGGTACAACATCTGCAGTCGTCCTTGCGGGAGCACTCATCGAAAAGGCAGAAGAGCTAATTGGAAAGGATGTTCATCCAACCATTATAGTTGATGGTTATAGAAGAAGTGCTATCAAAGCGATTGATATACTCAACAATCTTGCAATGAAAGTCCATGGTAATGATAAAGTTCAACTTATAAAAATCGCCAAGACATCGATGCAGACAAAATTAGTTTCCAAAGAATCAGATTACTTGGCAGAGTTGGTTGTTGATGCGTCCCTTCAAATAGTTGCTAAATCGACAGGTGGATATCGAGAAGACTTGGATGATATCAAGGTTGAGAAGAAGGCTGGCGGATCTCTGCGAGATACTAAATTGATAAAGGGCATAGTGCTCGATAAAGAAGTTGTGCACGGAGGAATGCCAAAACGAATTGAGAAATCAAAGATCGCTCTGATCAATTCGGCCCTTGAAATAGAAAAGACCGAATTTGATGCAAAGATCAACATTAGTTCCCCTGATCAGATGAAGATGTTTCTTGAGGAAGAGAATAAGATGTTGAAAAACATGGTGGACAAAATTATCGCTGCGGGTGCCAACGTTGTCGTATGTCAAAAGGGTATTGACGACATAGCACAACATTATCTGGCAAGGGCTAATATCTTGGCGGTTCGAAGGGTCAAAGAAAGTGATATGACAAAGCTGGCTACAGCGACAGATGCAAGAATCATTAGCAACCTTGAAGATCTTTCAAGTAAAGACCTAGGCGCCGCAGATTTGGTAGAAGAGCGGAAAGTGGAGACAGACAAATGGGTCTTTATAGAAGGATGTAAAAATCCGAAGGCAGTCACAATACTTATTCGAGGAGGATCACAACGAGTTGTCGATGAAGCAGAGAGATCATTACATGATGCATTAAGTGTCACCAAGGATGTTTTGGAGAAGCCAGCAATAGTTGCAGGAGGAGGAGCACCAGAGGCGTACGTAGCTGGGAAATTGCGTGATTGGGTGGGCACTCTTTCCGGTAGGGAACAACTTGCTGCTGAGAAGTTTGCAGAGTCATTGGAGGTCATCCCACTTACTTTAGGTCAGAATGCCGGCATGGATCCAATAGATGTAATGACGGATTTGAGGGCTAGACAATCAAAGGGTTCAAAGTGGACCGGAATCGACGTTAGAAACGCAAGAATTGCAGATATTTCTAAAATAGACATATTCGAACCTCTTATTGTCAAGGAACAAATAATCAAGTCGGCTACTGAAGCTGCATCGATGATCTTACGTATTGATGATGTTATTGCGGCGAGTAAATCAGCTGGAGGTCCTCCTGGCGGAGGCATGCCTCCAGGTGGAATGGGTGGCATGGGCGATATGTGATCAGTCGTCCAGAGCTTTGACCTCTACAAGATATTTTTTAACTTCTAATTTCTTTGCGTTTTGTTTTTCCCTCAGCTATATCTCATATTCCATTTAACTGCAGGGGGTCTAGGGTATTCCTAGTTCTTTTTCTATTACATCTTTTATAGAGGAACTAGTTTCTTGCAGCTCAAGTAATTTTCTTAGATAATCCTCCCATGACATTTTTCCTAATGCTCTCTTCCAAGTTTCATACTCTGAAGCTAATTTGCCATACGATTTGTGATGGTGCTCACAATACTTACTAGAGGTCGTTCGAGAACAAATCAAACAATATGCTATGGGAGAAGCCATACGCCGGCCGGCCCTTGTATGGATTCATGGATTAATAAAAAAGCAGAAGTTAGATACTGGTGATATTGCAGAGTCATTCAATCACTTGGCCTAGTGTGAGTGGAACTCTTAGAGGCTCTGATATGGGAGATTCTTTCGATGGATCGGTAACCGTAACTACAGCTGTAAGGTTCTTTAATGCGTCGTCATTGAAAGTGGTTGCAAGTTGAATTGTACCTGTCTCATTCGCAGTTATAGGCGAAGGAAAAGAGGATGTTCTGATAAGAGTTTCGTTTGTGGCGTATACCTCCATTATAGCATTTATTGGTTTGTTGACTACCTCTGGATTTGATACGTTATAGTCAACAAAAAGCTTTACCTGATTCCCCGGATCGACCGTTAAGGGTATGTAATGAGCAGCCGCAAGTTTCAGGGAGACGCTGTTGGTATCAAGGCCTGTTGTTAGATTGGTAGTCAATTCTGTAGTTTGCTGTTGAGGAGGTTGGTCCGGAGTGGATTGGTTTTGTTGTTGAATTTCAATTTCAGGGAGATCGGTGCCAGGTAAGATTGTCACCTGAGCGTAGACGGGGGAGGAAACTAACAGTATTGTAATCAAGGGAAGCAAGACTGTCAACAATCTTGTCAAAGTCGAGGACATCAATTGAATCTGATATAAATCAGATATATATTCTATATTCAACTTTTTTTGATGGATTTGTCATAGTTAAGAAATCATACTACTTCAACGTCATGAGGAAGGCTTTCGGTATACCCGGCAGAAGTGATTTTTATAAACTTTGCATTCTTCTGCATTTCTGCTATTGTATTTGCACCACAGTAGCTAAGCCCAGAACGAAGACCTCCAACCAGCTGCCTAATTATGTCAACCACGCTCCCTTTGTAACTTACCATTGCTTCTACACCTTCTGGCACGTAATCATTCAGATCGTCTGATTCAATAACCTGTGAACCCTCCTCTCGATACTTTCTACCCAAAGATGCATAAAAGGAAGCCATTCCTCTGTACATTTTAAATTTCTTACCATTCTTAACGAGTGTCTTGCCAGGACTTTCATCTGTGCCTCCAAAGAGACTTCCAACCATTACAGAAGATGCTCCAGCCGCAAGAGCCTTAGTGGCGTCACCAGATGTCCTTATTCCACCATCTGAGATTATTGGAATATCATAATCTTTTGTTACTTTGGCACTGTCGACGACCGCGGTGACCTGAGGTACTCCAGAGCCCGTAATAACTCGCGTAATGCATATGGATCCGGAGCCAACGCCGACTTTCACCGCATCTACCCCAGCCCGGATAAGATCCTTCGATCCATTTCCAGTCGCAACATTTCCTGCAATAAGTTCACAATTTGGAAATGCCCTCTTTATCATTTTGACTGCATTTATTGCATTATCGCTATGCCCGTGCGCAATATCAACCACTATCACATCAGCCCCAGCCTCCAGCAATGTCTCGGTTCTTTCTAGAAAATCACCCTTGACGCCTACAGCCGCGCCCACAAGTAGTCTTCCTTTCTTATCCTTGGAAGCATACGGATACTGCTCCATCTTGAGAATATCTTTACTTGTGATTAGACCTACTATATGATATTTCTTATCAACTACCGGTAGCTTTTCTATTCTATGCTTGTGAAGAATTTCTTTAGCTTCTTCAATGGTAATTCCTTTTTGGGCCGTGATTACATCTCTACTCATTGAACCGGATACCTTTTTTGTTGGATTACTCTCAAAGGTTATGTCTCGTCTGGTAATGATGCCCACTAATTTGTGATCAATATCTTCAACGAGTAACCCAGAAACTCCATAGTTAGTCATCAGCTTTCTTACATCTGTTACGTTCATGTCTTGGCGAACCGTATACGGCTGCTCAATCATGACTGATTCGGATCTCTTTACCCTCAAGACTTCGTCTACTTGGTCTCCAATAGTCATAAATCTGTGTATAATACCTATTCCGCCTTCACGGGCTAGAGCAATTGCCATTCCTGACTCAGTGATCGTATCCATATTTGCGCTGATCAGGGGAATGTTAAGAAAAATATTTCGTGATAGCCTTGTCCTTAGATTAGTTTGACTCCGGGAGATGATGTGTGATCTAGTCGGAACGATGAGAACGTCATCAAACGTTAGTCCCTCTGTTATCTCCAAATAATACCTTAATTAGGTGTCCAACAGAGGGATTATAAGTTTTTCCTTAATTTCTTGCACCAATGACGTGCTAGAGGTGGAATCAAAATTAGTTGAGTAGTCATAGTGGATTCCCTGATTAGTCAACATAAGGACCATGTAAAGCTAATTTTTCAGGGGTCGCTACAACCAGAGGTGGGATTCAATATACCAACAGATTAAAATAATATTCCACCAAAAATTTGATGGTGCAGAGGCTTTATCTTTGAAAGGCACAAAATATAACATAGCAATATTTGATACATTCAAGACTCGGAAGGATAAGTTCACTGGAGAAGCGAAAAGACAGAGAGGAATTATCGCTCATCTTGCCTCTGAACAAAGCCCGGAGTTGCGTACAAGAACCTCTATTGCTCACGTGATTGCGAAAAAGCATGGGATATTATGGCAAAACATCTATTCAGGAATTTTTCGAGACCTTGACGAGGTCCTTATTCCTTCAGGTGTAGTAAAGGAGGGCGGCAGGCTGCCGTTGAGGCGTGGTCCAAGAGCCCTTCAACTGGAAGGAGTACCATTCTATGAATTAACGGAGGCAGGTTTGCTAGTGGCGTCATCCATCGAAGAGCTTGGGAAAGAGTATAGAACAAAGTCTTTAGAAGAATTTATTGGCTCACTAAAACCAGTGAATAAGGAAGAAAAGATCCTCTTTGATGGAATACTTCTTTTGATGAACATCGCCCCTTATTTCGTATCGAAAATAATCAATGAATATATCCATTCATATAGTATTGGCGTAGTAGATAGCATTATACCTATGAATGTAAAAAACTTTAAATTGGTTATCTCTGACCACATTGGAGTTGAACGGGAGCTACTTGATGCTTTTGTAAATTCAAATAAAGATCAACAGACTCTCATCATGGATTTCATGAGGATTCTTACTTAGTTGAGCGATTATTTTCTATGGATTTCATCGAAGATACACAATTATCTGATCTTATCTTTAAGTTTTAACCGAATTGGAATAGACTTTTGCAATATCGGTAAGGAGGTCCCATAAATGAAAGCGTCAATGGTGTCTTGTTGTAAGAATGCGCTACATGATGCATAATGCAACTCGCAGATAGTTAAAATAGAAAGAATGACAAACAGGAAGAGCCGTCAACGAGAAAATTCCGACAAATAGACAATCTTGGAAAGGCTTGAAAAGAATAATCAGACACTCTAGTTTTCATAGATGAATCAGTCTTTATAAATAAAACATATTAATATCGATTGGGTACTGGTCCACTGTCCTTGGTGCATATAAAAAAACTAGAGGTCTACGGTTTCAAATCGTTTGGTTTCAAGAATTCTGTTCTAACATTTGATAGAGGGCTTATAGCGGTTACTGGCCCAAATGGTTCTGGGAAAAGTAACATTCTGGACGCAATAATGTTCGCTCTTGGAGAAAATAGCCCAAGGGTACTTAGAGTAGATAGATTTCAGTCCCTTTTTCATGACACTCAAAATACCCATCACAAGATGATCCACGTTAGCCTCACTTTTGACAATCATGATCGTGGTATCCCTATCGACTCGGACAGTGTCACTTTGACAAGAGATATGGAGGGCCAGGCAGGAGAAAGTGAGTACTTTCTCAATGGAAAAAAAGTTACAAAGGCGATCATAGTTGAGCTATTAGAGATCGTAATTGCAACTTCAAACAAGTTGAATATAGTTCAACAGGGGATGATAACTAGAATTTCTGAACTCAATCCCGATGAACGGAGAAAAATTATTGAAGACATAATTGGTTTATCGTACTTCGATGAGAAGAAGACTGAAGCACTAAAGCAGCTTGATGAATCAGACAGACGTTTAGAAGTTGCCTTCGCTCGAATCGATGAGGTTAGAAAAAGAATCGATGAACTTGAAATTGAAAGAAATGAACAAATGAAGTTTCTGAGTATTGAAAATGAAATTAAAAAATATCGAGCCATCAAGATCTCAAACATTATCGTGTCAACTCGGTCAAGGATCGAATCAGTAGAAAACCGATTAAAGAGCTCCAGCTCTCGATCTTCGTCTTTGGAGGATGAGATTAATCAATTGAATGCGCAAATCGAAAGGATCGAGCAGGAAAAGACAAAATATATGAATGATTTGGATATAATAAATAAGGATAAGGCGATAGTAGAGAGTAGGTTATCAAACATCGTCTATGACTCAGAAAGGAACCGAGCAGTACTAAAGGAAGCGGATCAACGAATTATAAATATTGAGAGAAGATTGAAATCAATTGAACTGGAGAGGGTAGCTCTGGAAGACAAGCTGTCAGGTTCACAATCGGAATTAGAAAAGGTTGAGCAAAACATACAATTAAAGAGATTCGAAATGAGAGATCTCACGTCTGAATTAAATTCGACAAACACAAAGATAGACAAGATAGCGTCCACGGAAGGTGTATTTCAGACAAAAAAGGCCAGCATTGATGGGAGACTAAATGTTTTGCTTCGAATACAGAGTCAATTCGAAGCAGCTAGGGCAAGGTTAGAGGAGAGAAGGGTACAGATACAGAGAGCTATGGACAGCGCTGTTATGGAAGTCTTGTCGCAAAGAAATCAAATTTCTAGGTTCAATATACTAAATCAGCTGCAAAATAAGGACCTTCAAGTATATCTACAACATCTTCAATCTTGTAACAGTTCTGCAGAAAAGCTTTCGGAGACAAAGAAACGTGTTGAGCAAGATGTCTCTACATCAACACGACTTGTGGTTGCTGCACAACATGCCGTATCGCAAAGGCTTGACGACTTAAACCAGCTCATCAGGAACCCAAATACAGAGTACTTTGCTATTTCAAGTATGCTAGAAGCCTCCGAACACTTAAGAATAGTGGGATTAGTCCAAGACTTGATAAAGTTCGAGAGAGTTTATGAGAGAGCTATTCTCGCTGCCGCATCGGATTGGATGAGGGCAATTGTAGTATCCGACATTGAATCAATGATATCACTTCTCAAATATTCGATGAGGAAGAAGTTACCAAGATTTAAAATAATTCCTCTTGATATACTGAATTATGATACTACCAATTCTGAAATAGAGAGACTTTACGAAACCGACACTATTGGCATATTGGGAAGTTTAGACAGGTTTGTGAGTTCTAGGTACTCGCAATTAGTGACATTCCTATTTCGGAATATAGTACTTGTTCGCACATCATCGACTGGCTACGAATTAGCAAGGAGAGGGTTCAAATCTGTATCCTTGTCAGGGATATCATTCGAACCAACTGGCGCGCAAGTATCGGTTGATTTCGGAACAAAAATCATTGACATGAGCAAGACTGCTCTAACTGCTGAGATTTTGAGAAAATTAGAGTCCTCTACAAGACATCTCAATTGTAGTATAGAATCGAAAAAATCAAACCTTGAAGGGCTTACAAACGATCTGGCAAAATTAGAGCAATTGGAATTTAAGGTCGAAACAAACATCTCAAGTTTACACGAAAGAATTACTTCCGTAATGGAGTCGATCTCTTCAGTGAAAGAATTGTTAAAGGCACGAATCGATGAAGCCATAACACTTCGAGAGAAGTGGGAAAGTACTCATAAGATGCAAGAGGTGTTTGAAGCTCGTCTAACTCAGTCCCAATCCTTAATGAGTAAATTAATGATGCTGTCAGAAAGGATAGACAAGCTGCACGGGAGTGGAGAATTTGCAAACTTACAAAGTGAAAAAAGCGATATCATGAGAACTATCGAGAAAACCGATTTAGAACTCAGAGAGAAGATTACTGAATCCACACCGATCAAATCAATGGTGCAAGCAATTCAACAAAAGGTTAAGGAACTCTTTGAAGAAGAAAAACTACTTCTAGATGAATTGCAACAAAAGCGTACCGAATCGGACGAACTGCGAAAGAATCTAAATATTGTCGATACTGAAATCTTGACACTTAGGCAGAAGGAACAGGACATTATTGATTCGACCGGGAAGTCTTATGGGATGATTTCTGAGTACGAACAAAAAATAAAGACAATTCGGGACAATGAACGCAAGTTATCAAGGGAATATTCGATCCTTGAACGCGATATTGCCATCTACAAAAGGGACATTGAACAGCTAGGTTTTAAATACGAAGAGCTAACAGCTGAGCTCAGGTCACTAGATTATGAAGAAACGCCACAAGATCTGAATGTAGACGTAATATTGGAGAATTTGAATGCTGAGTATGATTCTATAAGAAACAGAGTTAACTTACGCGCTAAGGACGCATATTCTGAAATAGTTGAAGGTTATCGAAGTATGTCTGAACGAAGAAATGAACTTGAGATCGAACGTAATTCGATTGTCGAATTCATAGAGGAGATAGCTAAAGAAAAGAACCAAGTATTTGATGATGCTTTTTCCAAAGTGGACCAGAACATCAGACAGACATTTGCCGAAGTAACTGGTGGCGGATCGGCTTGGCTTGAAATTGAAAGCCCCACTGAAGAAACAAGTGGAATCATGCTTGTAGTACAGTTTCCTGACAAACCTAGGCGGGAATCCACGTCGCTTTCAGGAGGAGAAAAAACGATGGCCGCAACAATATTTCTGTTAGCATTACAGTCACTAAAGCCTTCTCCCTTTTATCTTATGGATGAAGTTGATGCTCATCTAGATGCGCAGAATACTGAGAGGTTACTAGGTGTTCTTTTAAGACGATCAATAGACAACCAGATTATACTGGTCACTCTTAAAGATTCTACCGTGGCCAAGGCAAGTATTGTTTATGGCGTCTATCCTAAAGAGGGTGTTTCTCACGTTGTAAGATATAATCATGGCAAAAAGTTAAGCCCAAGCTTACAGTCAAATCCATAACTCTGACTCACATTAACGACTACAAAGACAAACGCTTAGTTTGCAAATAAATTAATCATATAAAAAACATGAGACGAAATGATCCCTACTACTCTCAAATTGATCGGCTTTACGTCGATTCCTAAGGCATGGCTCTTTTTTGCATTTATCCATTGAATAAAGACATCTAAAATAAAAATTGCATCCCCCGCTAAATATTTTCTCCCCTTCACGTATACGAATAGATCTTGTTTTTAGCAAGTTTGTAGGATTTGGTTCAGATACTGCATCGATAAGAGCTTGAGTATACGGATGCAGAGGATCAAGTAAAACAGTATCAACTGCTCCCATCTCCACTACCTTCCCAGCGTACATGATAGCAATCTTGTCTCCGATGTATCTGGATGTGCTAAGGTCATGTGTGATATACACGTATGATATTCTGAATCTGTTTTTAAGATCCTTCATTAGCTCTAATATCCCCGCTCTGACCGATACATCTAGCATCGACACAGGTTCGTCTGCAATTATAACGGCAGGTCTCAGGACTAGGGCCCTTGCTAGAGCGACTCGTTGTCGCTGACCACCAGAAAGAGAGTATGGATAATTGCTGGATAGCTCAACGGCAGGTTCAAGTTTAACGTCCTCTAACGCCTTATACACCTTCTCTTGCCTCTCCCCTCTTGAGCTGCGCTTTTCGTGGATAGAAATTGGCTCCATTATAATATCAAGGATTTTCATTCGAGGATCTAGTGATGTGTAGGCATCTTGGTGTACCATTTGGACATTTCTTCTAAACTCCTTGAGATCTGCATCCTTCTTTTTTGTGATGTCAATTCCCTTGAATATTATTCGACCTTCGTCTGGTTCTATTGCTCTCAACAGCAGTCTTGCAAGTGTTGATTTTCCTGAACCTGATTCGCCTGCTATAACGTAGACCTGACCTTCATCTAGTCTTAATGATATGCCGTCAACTGCCTTCACGAGAGATACAGAGCCTGTTCTCATCGCGCTCACTAAACCCTTTGACGTACGAAAGTATTTTTTTAAATTTTCAGCTCTGAGTATTTCTTGCAAGAATATAGAATTAAGCATATAATATGCATATATACACTTTTTTCCTGGCTTGTTATGTATTTTGTGAAGGAGCTAAATTAGTCTGGAGATAGCATGTGGAAACGTATCTAAATAACTTAAATGAGACCATTAATAGGCAAGATTATGAAAAATTCGGTTCTAAATTAGAGAAACGTAATAACCAAGTACTCGCCATATACTTTCATAACAAATTCTATTTCAACTCAAAAAAAGTGTGATTTGAGTAATCGAAGAAATGACACTATGGAGTAGGATCAATAGCCAACATAACATGTTAGTAAGAGAATATCATGTATCTAACCAGCCGGCCGCCACAATCAATACTAAGAGGAAATTCTAAGGGCAATAAAATTTAATGCAGTAATAATGGCGACGAACCGGTGAATTAGAATATTTTTCTTTTTCTTAATAATATACTAATGCACAACTGGGTTGAAGGATAGCTCTGTAAATAGAATTTAGTTATTCAAGTTCCTTTATTCTCCCCAAGGGCGGAAATCGGATTAAGCATGATCACATCTGGCACCGAATTCTTCTGATGGT
>JAATVP010000049.1 GCA_014523625.1 Nitrososphaerales archaeon TH5896 | reverse complement strand
CATTTTGGTCTGAAAAAGTCATTGACGCTCTTAAGCTTAATCTTTGCTACTACGACGACAGAAGCAATCGATATTGCAAGAACTAATGCAGCAAGTGGGCCAAATTCTGGAACAATATGTGTCCCAGTAATCTCTATCTGCTCGGTTCCGTTACCAAATTCTATACGCAAAGTCCTTGCTTTAGTGGTGTTCTCGATTTCTTCATATGGTACGAACTGTCCATCAATAAATACAGCATAAGCATCGTCTGAGTTCGACTGCTTTCGCGAGTCAATAATATCCCTTGGAAGCTCGATTGTTAATACCCCGTCAGAGACTGACGAAATTTCAGCAGCAAGTGTTATATTGTCTGTTTGGACCCACATCGTCTTCAATTGATTGTCTCCACTGAGATGGTACCTGATCTGATACGAGCCATTACCTATCTCCAATTCTTTGGTATTTACAAGATTGGAAGCAGGAAATTCGTTTGGTTTGGAGTTCGTCTCATTTTCTTGTCCGTGAACAATATATGAGGAAATTCCGATTGACATGAATAATGCAAATATTACGAATCCGGTTAGTAGAAAACAATTATGTCGTAATAAATGGGCCATAGCGGCGCTAATAGAAAACAAATTTCTCAGGTTTAGTTGAAGATAATGCATTTAAAGCTTTGGCTCTTAGTGTTACATTTTCACAGTAAACGGACGCATTACTTGATTTTATCTAGTTTGTTGGGTTCGTTCATGTTCTCTCAGGTTACATCTAAATAGGAAGCCTATCGTATTGGAAGAAGGTCACAGAAATTGGACGTTGCTACAGGTATTAAATTCCGAGAGTTAAGTTTAACTGATAGACTCGATCTCATTAAGAAAAAGGCTTCGCTTGAGGACAAAGATATCCAATTTCTCAAGGATTCGGTCAGTAGTCTGGGTTTTGATAATGTAAATAGAATGATAGAAAATGCGATCGGAGTATTTCCCGTCCCAATGGGAGTTGCTACAAACTTTCTGATTAATGACAAGGACTATCTCATTCCTATGGCAATAGAAGAGCCATCTGTGATCGCTGCGACAAGTAAAGCTGCAAAAATAGCCAAACTCACTGGTGGATTTCACGCAGAGGCTGATGATTCATTAATGATTGGTCAAATTCAGGTGATACCAGATGGTAAGTCTCATGAGTCAATATCAAGAGAGATTCTCGGTAAAAAAGATGAACTGTATAGAATCGCAGCTTCTAAATCTAGAACGTCCAAAGTGGAACAAATAGAAATCAGAGCCGTCCAAGACGAGAGCCAGCTAGGCATGGGCATTATGATCATTGTTGAACTCATAGTCAACACTCATGATGCGATGGGTGCTAACATAGTAAATACGATGTGCGAAGCGGTCGGACGAGCCATTGAGAGTATTACGGGTAGCCGAACGATATTGAAGATCCTTTCGAACTATTCGGTGCGAAGACTTGTTAGATGCAGAGTCACTTTCCCGAAAAATCAAATTGGTGGAGATATCACCGTAGAAAGAATTCTATATGCTTATTCTCTTGCATATTCAGATGTTTACAGAGCCGTTACGCACAACAAAGGTATCATGAACGGCATTGATGCCGTAGCACTTGCGACTGGACAGGACTTCCGTGCTATTGAGGCTGCGGCTCACGCTTATGCCAGCAGAGGAGGTCGTTACAAGTCATTGTCAAAGTGGCGCAGAGATGAAAATGGTGATCTTGTTGGCGAATTGGAAATGCCTATGGCTGTAGGGATAGTAGGAGGAGTGACAAAGGTACATCAGATGGCTGCTACGAGTTTGAAGATTCTAAAGGTTAATTCTTCCCAGGAACTTGCAATTGTGTTCGCGTCTGTGGGTCTAGCCCAGAATTTTGCAGCGCTACTCGCATTGGCTTCTGAAGGGATCCAGAAAGGGCACATGAAACTACATTCAAGAAATATTGCTTTTATGGCCGGGGCAAGAGGTAATATGATAGACGTTATATCCGAACACCTTGTCAAGGAAGGCAACGTAAATCTATCTAGAGCAAAAGAATTGATGGCTAAATTCAGTCAAAATGGTCAAATCAATGATTAGATATATACAAAGGATCTGGCATCTCTCAAGCATTTAGCTATGTCTGTAGTTAAGTTTGCAATTCCTAAGGGCAGTATTGAAGAGGCAACATTTAGAGTACTCGAACAAGCATGGCAGACTGTTAGTGGTCATGGACGAACATATCGCATTAAGCTTAGCGATCCAGACATCGAAGTGAAAATACTTCGTCCTCAAGAGATTCCCACCTATGTTCAAGAAGGTTTCTACGATGTCGGAATAACAGGTAAGGACTGGGTCATAGAAGCTAACGCAAATGTTTCTCATTTACTAGATTTGGAGTACGGGCACGTTAACCAAGTAATTGCAGTACCTGAATATTTTCCAGTCAATAATTTATCGGAGCTGATCACAGAATTCGCGGAGAAAAAGAAGACTCTGAGGATTTCGTCTGAATATCTGACGACTACTTCTTCGCATATAAAATCAGATAGTGCATACGTTAAGTATTTTGGCGATTCTGATCCTCAAATTATTACCCCATGGTTGCGTGTAGGAACGAACAAGAATGTACAGATATTCCTTTCTTTTGGCGCGACAGAGGCTAAACCACCAGAAGATGTAGATGCGATCTTTGATATTACTGAAACAGGAACGACTATAATGCAGAACAATCTTAAGATTATAGATACTGTGATGAAGTCGTCTGCAATATTAATTGCCAACAAGACGTCGTTGATGAATATAGGTAAGAGAGAAAAAATTGCAGATATGTTCGCTTTATTGAAGGGAGTAGTTGAAGCGAGAAAAAAAGTTCACATTTTTATGAATGTAAAGGAAGAAAATATTAGTTCCATTCTTGAAAGTCTCCCTGCTCTCAAGAAGCCCACAATTAGTAATCTAAGCGAAAGTGGATGGTATAGCGTTAGCACGATAATAGACAAAAACGAATTTATCAAGATCCTTCCACTATTGCGGAAGAGAGCTCAAGGTCTTGTACTAAGTGAACCAAGGCAGATTCTCCAACTTGACGAGATCAATATAGAAAACCATTTGTAAAATAACTGTAGCCGATGAATTAGTACGGTAGCTATTATGCTTAATGCAGATAATTTGATGCGCATACTCATGCTCTTTCTTTGATGAACGCACTATTTGGTATATTGTTCTATTTTATTTCGTCAAGATAGTTAATCCATACGAATAAATTATATTTCATGGTTAGCATTAAGTCAATTGAGTAAAAACCTCTATGAGAGAGGCCATTATGTGCCTGAATTGTGAAGGTGATCATTTCAAAATATGCGAGCAATACGCTTTCAAGATACAGATCTTGTGGGTAAAAGGATGATGCGTTAAATGGACAGCCTTACTCTTGCCGCTGCAAAACCAAAAGCCAAGCGGATACCGCCAACAGAAAGAAAATATGGCCGACGAGTAAGGCAACGGCGAAATCCAAGATATGCTGTCTTAGTAAACGACATGTTAAATGATTTTGTTCATGGGAACCTAAGATCAAATAGATCTCTTTACGTAGTCCAGAAAATAAGAGCATTGTTAAATGTTGCAAGAGAGAAAAATATTCCAATTTTTTATTGCAACGATGAACACGAAATTTCAGACCCTGAACTTAAAATATGGGGTCCTCATGCCATGAAATTTACTCCGGGATCTAAAGTGATTCGCGAACTCGAACCTAGATCAACTGATTTTGTAGTTCCAAAAAGGAGCTATGGTTCATTTGACAATACTAATCTTGATATGCTATTAAGAGGCTCATATGAAGGATTAGGAGCTAATACTCTGATAATAACCGGAATACACACACACATTTGTGTTAAACATACAGCTTATGGCGGATTTATTAGGGGATTCAATATGATTATCCCAGAAGATTCTGTCACTGCATTCACAGAAGAAAACCATAAATCGGGCTTACAGTACATAAAGGAACACTACAGCGTTACGGTTAAGAAGACTTCACAGCTAAAGTCATACTGATTTAATACCATATATAAGTTTTTGATTGGCAGAACCTCCAGTTTATAGCGAAATTGTAGCAAGGATGAATGAATACCATGCGAAATTATGATGAAGGTAGTAATTCTACAATTTACAACACAAATGACTCAACCTAATGAATTAGTTACATACTGATACAGATTCATTGACATGCTCAAGTCGGATTCTCTTGATGACTATGATACTTTCTAGTCAGATAATGACCTTATTATTGAATCTGAATTAGAGTTAACGGTGAGACAAGCATTCAAGGAACAGAGAAAACATCTGGAAAAGGTATAAGTCAAGTGCAAAGGGTCATTATAGCTTATCTGTATTTGATACTCTCCGTCCAAGCAATGGCTAGTAGAATCTAATGCTCACTTTGAAAAGGTCTAAAATCTATCACCCCAGAAATATCCATAATATCTAATTCGTTAGCGATTTCTTGGGCTTCCGGAGTTTCATCGTCTTCGTTCATACACCGATTATAGAAATTGCATTTGGGACATTTCGAAGACCTCTTGGCCTGAGAAAGCCTAGGAAGGATAGACACATCGGAATGCTCTAAGGCATTCTTGAAAAGATTTTTTCTTCTAACCATTTCGTTCTTTAATATTTCCCTGACAATATCATCTTTGGGTAGATAAACACTCCAACTTTCTGTAAAGGGCCCCTTTGCATCATGAGGCTGAAAAAAATAATCCCCTTTTGAATCACTCTTTATCCACCTCAGTTCCTTCGTGTTATACCTGATAGAAAGTACTCCTCGTTCAACGCCCGTTATTACGAGATAATATAACAATTGCCGCAGATATGATTTGAACTTTTCATCAGTAATATTCAGTCTATTGAAGTTCAACGTATCTTTGAGCTCAACAACTGACTCATCAGACATTATATCCGGATGGGCAAGTATTCCATCGAATTCTAGATGTGCTTGGGATACGCCCATATTTGCTAGCTGAGTAATTACAAATTCGCTAGACTCTCCTCTGATGAAATGATATATTGATTCATCAGATATAGTATCAATTTCTGGGAATTTACGTGAATAATATTGCCTTCTTATACAGGACGAAGGGATAATATCAGATACATGCACTTCATCTTCAGAACGCCGTTTCTGGTTGTATCTAGATCTTAGATTAAGTTTGAGTAGATTATTGAATTTGTCATCCCTTCTGATTATTACAGTCATATCCTAGCAAGACAAGGTATGAATTGGTGCATAAGAAAAAAACGGATATTGATGTTCTTTACATGGCTTGAATAATTGTTGATTTTTAACTTGAGCTGAACAATTCATACTACTATTTTCGATACTGATTTGATACATTTTTGTGTTCCTATCGTCTTGGATTAGCTAGACGTTATCTATGGTGCCTTTACAGTTTTCTCATTTTTGATGAAATAAACCCTGTCAAGAATGGTGGTTGCATATAGCCAATTGATATCTAACACACTAGTAGTCAATCTAATTATAGACATTCGATATCACCATCGAAATTTCATTTTGCAATGCATGTTCTAAACCCACCCCATCATGACCAGACCGCAACGCAGAAGGGTTTCATTGATATGATTGAATAAGTAGTAAACTATCAAGACGCCCAACTATTTCTCAATAGTGATTATCTATTGAAACTCTCGACGTACAAGATATATTCCGGTGGCATTTCCCTTTAACTGCAACATATATTGTCCGAGAATGGAAGGGATCAAGATCGTGCTGAAAATTGTTGAAGTAAAAAATGTGCAGTTAGATGTTGCAAGATTTAGGAAGGTCCATTTAACTTTGTCAGATAATATCATAGAAAAAACGAGCGCTATTATGAAGTCGGTAGAAAAGTCGGGGGATCGCGCTCTCCTTAAATATAGTCAAGAGTTCGAAGGCGTAGAACTGAAAACTCTTAGAGTGTCTGAAGACGAAATTAGATCAGCATTCAACAACGTTACCTCCTTGCAGTTGAGATCGATACATGCAATGCGAAGGAGACTCTTTAAATTCGAATCAAATTTACTTGATCATCTGAGTGGCATTGAATCACGATTTGACCGAATGAAAGTAACAAGACTATTTAGGCCTATAGAGAATGTTGGTTGCTATGTACCAGGAGGAAAAGCTAGATACCCTAGTACCTTGTTAATGTGCTGTACACCAGCCAACGTGGCCGGGGTTAAGAGATTAGTTGTAATTACGCCGCCTCGAAAGGACGGAAGTATTGATCCTTTGACCCTGGTGGCTGCTGATATCTGCAAGGTACAAGAAGTTTACAAGCTTGGAGGAGCTCAGGGGATAGCCGCATTAGCCTTCGGTACAGAATGCATTAAGAAAGTTGACAAGATTGTGGGACCTGGCGGTATTTTTGTAACCGCTGCCAAAAATATGGTGTCCAACAGGGTTGCAATCGATATGGTCGCTGGTCCCACGGAATTGTTGGTATATGCAGATTCAAAATCACATCCCCGACTCGTGGCCCTTGATTTGATCTCTCAATCTGAGCACAGCAACGACACACTTTGTGGTGTGGTTACGACATCTAGACGTGTGGCAATGCGAATTAAAGAAGAGATTAATATGCTGGTTAGAAGCAAGGAGGGTGTCCTAAGACGCGATATAATTACGCAAAGTCTTACCAAGAATGGCTTTGTTGCAATATGCAGACGAGAATCTGATGTTATCGATTTCATAAATGAATTCGCACCCGAACATTTGGAGTTAATGACTGTAAACGCAGATTCGGTTGTTAAAGAAATAAGATCAGCAGGCCTCATTCTTATAGGAACGTACTCTCCATCTGCAGCCAGTGACTATTGCCTAGGTTCAAATCATGTGTTACCTACTCTGGGATTTGCTAAGTCGCGGGCTGCATTATCTGTTTTGGACTTTCTAAAGATGATAAGTTGTATTGAATTAAACGGAAAAGATCTAAAAAGAATTGTGTCTTGTGTCAGGGAAATCACGACTGCAGAGGGATTATTTAATCATTACAAAGCAGTAGAAGGAAGGTTTTTGAAATGACATCAGAATGGCTCTCAAAAAGGCTGCTGGAACTGTCCAGACTTGATGCATATATCAAGCCTGCAACTAATGAGAGAGTTATAAAAATGGATGCTAATGAGAATCTTGCTTTGTCTTCTCAATTCCTTAACGACATTGTATCTAAAGCGGTCTCCATGACTGACTTGAGATATTATCCCTCAGAGGAATTAGAGAAATTCTATGAAGAATTATCACGGTATTTGAACATGAACAAGAAGAATATTGCTGTTAGCAATGGTTCGGACCAAATCATAGAATCATTGTTATCGACGCTAGGAAAGCGAGCTAATGTTACTATTGTCGAACCCACTTTCTCATATTTCATAAACCGATGTAAATTGCATGACATCTCGATTGAAAGTATTCCTTTGAATGAAATGGATAATAGCATTCCGTTATCAAGCTTTATTAACAGTGCAAAAAAATCGAATATTGTATATATTTGTTCTCCGAATAATCCCACAGGAAATCAGTTTGACAAAGAGACCATGCTAAACATTATTGAATCACTAAATGACAAATTGATAATAGTTGATGAAGCGTATGTAGAATTTGGGGATTATAGTTTATCTCAATTTGTAACTAAATATGATAATTTGGTTGTTCTTAGAACTATGTCAAAGGCGTTTGGATTAGCTGGTGCCAGGATAGGATATCTGATCTCCCAAGAGAATTTGGCAGAGATTTTTAGAACACATATTCAATCACCCTATCCAATAAATAGCCTATCATTAAGCGTAGCCACATCTGCATTGTCCTCTTGTCAGTACTTTTTGGAGATAGTTCAATTAATCAGACAACAACGAGACAAGATGTTTCTAATCCTTAGAAAATTACAAGGAATTAAACCATTCCGATCGGATGCGAATTTTGTCTTTTTTGAATCTTTTGACTTATACAACTCAATTCAAGAAGAGCTTAGTCATGAATCTATATCAATTAAGGCTTTAGGTGATTTTTGTGGATATAGTGGCTGCTATAGGGTTACGGTAGGTACCCAAGAAATGAATGATAGATTCATCGGCTCGATGAGAAAGATCATGACAAAGGATAGATGAAAGTGGCTACTCGCAAAGTTTCTTTAAAGGAGATACCCAATTTCTACAAGAATAATATAGATGGCATTCTTTTTGATGTGGACGGAGTTCTGGTAGACACTCGACTTTCGTACAATCTTGCTATCAAGAAAACGGTAAAACATATTCTCGACATACTAAATATGGCCAAGCCAATCAAGTCCGTATCAGATAATATCATTCTTAAAATGCGTCGAACTGGAGGTTTTAATAACGATACTGATACTACTTATGCCTTGATTCTTACTTCGCTCGTAAGTCAAATTGCGAACCCGAAAGAGTTGGAATCTCTCCTCTTTGGTGCTCCTAATAAGATTGATGCAAGAGGTATAATGTCTATGGAAAAGTATCTATCAACACTCTATTCCAGAGCTACAGTAAAGAAAATGAAACACAAGTTAGGTTATCCTGGACCTGTCGGGGAGAGTATTGTGACAACTGTGTTTGATGAAGTTTTTTACGGAGCAGAACTATATAACCAAAGATATGGTATTTATCCAAAATACTATTTTGGTGACGGTTTAATAGATAACGAAAAGGTTGTAATTACCAAGCGTACCGCAAGGTTCCTTTTAGATAAATTCAACAATAGTATTGGAGTTGTTTCAGGAAGGAGTAAATTGGCATTTGAGTACTCTCTTCAAGGGGTACTATCAACATTCAACCAAGAAGCATGCATATTTTTAGAAGACGAACCAAGAAAAAATGCAAAGCCTAATCCTTACGGAATTAGAAAAGCAATGAAACGAATGCTCATGAAACATGCTATTTACGTAGGTGACTCCGTAGAGGATATAATTATGGTAGAAAAGGCGAAAAAGGAGATGGGGCTAGATGTTGAATTCATTGGAGTATATGGATCGAGTGCTAAACCTATGGAAACTAGGAAAGCTCTTAGGCAGAATGGTGCAGAGTTGTTATTAAGAAGCGTCAATAGGCTGCCAAATGTATTAAATAAAGTAATGTGAATACTTGATTGCAGTTGATTGAAGAAAGTAAACATGAAAGGATTGGTGAAACTACTCGCTCCACTAAAGAGACAAATATCAAAGTTACAGTCAATCTAGACGGATCAGGAAATGCGAATACCTCAACTGGATTGCCTTTTATTAATCACTTGATAGATTCCCTAGCAAAACATAGTATGGTTGATATCAATGTACTTGCTAATTCAAATGATAATATTGTACACCACTTGATCGAGGACACTGCTATTTCTCTCTCCCGTGCTCTAGACAAGGCGCTATCCGACAGGAAATGTATCATTAGGTTTGGTTATTCGATCGTTCCGATGGACGATTCTCTGACGATCGCTTCTATCGACCTTGTCAAACGGCAATATAGCAAAATTTCATTATCTCTCATCAACAATAAGATTGAGGGAATCGACAAAGAAGACATAGAGCATTTTGTACGATCGCTAGCAGAGAACCTTAACGCATGTATTCATATTGATGTCAAGTATGGGGAAAATGATCATCACAAGGTTGAATCAGCGATAAAAGCATTTGCGATCGCACTTCGTATGGCCATAAATTTCGATCCTAGGAGTAAAGGTGTTGTCAGCACCAAAGGAGAGATGTAATGCCCAAAGTAGCTATTTTCGACTATGGTGCGGGGAATCTATTTAGTTTGGAATCCTCTATTCGAAAAAACGGAGCTAAACAAGTTTCAATAATAAGGGACATGGACAACTTGGATGAATTCGATGGTCTAGTACTTCCAGGAGTAGGAAATTTCGATCCTGCGATAGTGTCTCTTGAACCCTTCAAGAGAACACTGGAAAGAGCATCTGTAGGCGGGACGCCAATTTTGGGCATATGCTTAGGAATGGAAATGTTCCTGGAGAAAAGTGAAGAAGGGAAGCTGGATGGACTCAAAATGTTGGAAGGTTACGTACAAATGCTTGACAAGAAACAAGTAAAGGTTCCACATATTGGTTGGAATAATTTAATTATTACTAATAAAAGCGGCAAATTACTCAGCGGCGTACAGGACGGATCATGGGTATATTTTGTTCATTCATATAGAATCGTATCACAAGAAAATGGGATTATTATGGCAAGCACTGAGTATGGGATTAAGTTTCCTGTAGTTATAGAAAAGAACAATCTATTTGGGACCCAATTCCATCCAGAAAAATCAGGAGCAATAGGTGAGAAGATAATCAAGAATTTCATCGGAGTGTGCAATAAGAGCAGATGA
>JAATVP010000048.1 GCA_014523625.1 Nitrososphaerales archaeon TH5896 | reverse complement strand
TGGTCATTCCTGCAATTGACCTGTTGGATGGGAAAGTTGTAAGATTAGTGAAAGGCGATCCTGATAGGAAGACCATCTATAGCGACGATCCAATTGGAGTGGCTGAGAGATGGGCTGATGATGGAGCAGAGATGTTACACGTAGTTGATTTAGATGCAGCTTTGCAGACGGGAAATAACAATCGGAAAATGATATATAAAATAGCAGCATCTATCCAGATTCCGGTACAGGCCGCCGGAGGAATAAGATCAGTTGAGATTATTAATGAAATGCTGAAAAATGTGAACAAGATTGTACTGGGCACAATCGCTTTTCAGGAACCAGATCTTATAGGAAAGATGATCAAGAAAAAAAAGGAAAGGATTGTACTTGCTGTAGATTATCGGGATAGAACAATAGTAGTGAATGGTTGGAAAGAAAAAACGAATTTTTCGATTCAAAACGCCATTTACGATTTTCAAGCGGTGGGCATCTCAGAATTTCTACTGACAAGCGTTGAAAAAGACGGAACTCTTTCTGGTCCAGATTTTTCTAGTTTACGGGACGCATCAGCGTTTCCCGGCATAAAAATAATTGCAAGTGGAGGAGTTTCCAGCTTGCAAGATATCTTACGAGCACGAACAGCGGGGTGTTCTTCAATAATTTTAGGCAAAGCGCTATATGATAGAAGAATAAGTATCGCGCAAGCGAGAGCCATAGCATAAAGATATGACACTTGCAAAAAGAATTATTCCTTGCTTAGACGTTGATGCCGGTAATGTTGTCAAGGGTGTAAATTTCTCTGATGTGAAAATCGCTGGTGACCCCGTATTTTTTGCGAAAAAGTATACTCGAGAAGGGGCAGATGAGATAATCTTTCTTGATATTAATGCTTCGCATGAAGGTAGAGAAGCTTTAAAGTCTGTCATCAAGGAAGTAGCAAGGGTTATCAACATACCATTTACCGTAGGAGGTGGTATAAGGAATCTTCATGATGCAAGAGAGATATTATTGAGCGGGGCAGATAAAGTCTCAATCAATACAGCGGCAGTAAAGAATCCTGAACTTGTGTCTCAATTAATGAGTCTTTTCGGTAAGCAATGTGTTGTTGTAGCTATAGACGTGAAACGACATCACGTTGGTCACTCAACAAAAAAGAAAGGTTACTGGTTTGAAGTAAGAATATTTGGTGGCCGTGAAGGCACAGGCATTGAAGCAATACAATGGGCCAAGAAAGTAGAGAAACTCGGAGCTGGAGAAATTCTGTTAACAAGTATTGATAAAGACGGGACTGAAAATGGATATGATCTTGAATTGATAAGAGCTATTAGTAGAGCAGTTCGGATTCCGGTTATAGCTTCTGGTGGATGCGGGTCACAGGAACATATACTGGAAGTATTCCGTAAGACCGATGTAGAAGCTGCATTAGCTGCCTCAATTTTTCATTATGAAAAAGCAACTGTCTATTCCGTTAAGCAGTATCTCGTGGAAAACGGAGTAAACGTCAGAATTTGAAATCTTTAGACAAGGGACACTTACTTACATGGCAAGGTAAAACAAAAGGTGGCACCTTTCTGTCCTTCTATATTGTTTTGGACCCAGATTCTACCATCGTGGGCCTGTATAATACTTTTTGATACGAATAACCCCAACCCAGTACCCTTATCCGACCTTGTAACAAACTTTTCAAAAATCTTTGGCATGACAGCTGGATCTATACCACAACCAGTATCTGTTACTGTAACAACGGCAATCTGCATCCCTTTATCTTCTTGCTGTCGTTCTTTTCTTAATGTTACTAATACATTGCCTTCATTTGTGAATTCTAAGGCATTACTCAATATATTGCGAACCACTTGAGATATCCTCTCTTTATCTGCTTCAACAACTATATTTTCATTTGGAGGTTCATACAGTACGGATACGTCTTTTCTGCTAGTTACAGAATTCATACCTTCATTATAATAGGTTTGTACTATATTGAAGAGTAAATCGTCCAACTTAAATTTCACTTTTCTTAAAGTTAATCTCTGGCTCTCGATTCTACTTGCATCAAGTATATTTTCTGCAAGTCTTTGAAGCCGTTCGGCATTTCTAATGATGACATCTAGTGATTCTTGCTCCTTACCTTTCATGTACTCTTTCTCAAATCTAAGAAGATGAGCTAAACCAACTATAGGTTGAATAGGTGTCCGTAGCTCGTGTGCTGCAACATTCATGAACTCTTTTTGCATTTGATTTGCCTTTTTCGATTCTAAATTAATAATTCGCTCATTCCAAAGCAGTTCAAACATCCACCTATACAAGTCTGCACTTCTCTTGTTATTTGAATAGATGGCAAAACCAATCGCTTCTAGAAAACTCTCTGCTTCTGGCTTTACGAGTTCTACTCTTAAGAACTTTAAGCTATCAATTATGTACAATCCATGCTGCGAATTGCTGCCATCGATTAATTTAACATTCGCTGAGGAATTGAATATTTTTTTCTGAATCTGTCTATTCTCTTCAGATAATGGGCAGATAATCTTAATTATCGCGCCGTTTCTAGCCGCTTCTAGCAACGAATCAACAACTCCAAGTTTATCTATCCTCATCAAAGCTTTATCATTGGGAAGAAGTAATACAACCTCGTTTACTACAGATTTTGCCAGATCTGTCAGAATCTCACTTATTCTCTCCGTCTCATTGATAATTTCGAAGAATTCAGCCTGTATACCCCGCTCTATTTCTTCAATTCTCTGTTCAGCTCTAATAGACTTCTCCCAAAGACTGTTGAATAGATATTGTTGCTGCTCAATAATTCCCCTTACATTACTGTAAATAATATGTGATTGAATCGAAGGTTGAAGTTCTGTGTTAGAAGTCGCGATTCCAATATAATCGGTATTTCTTACAGCAAAATTTGCTTTAATCCCCTCTACATGGCGAACGACTTCGGCAATTTTCATCAACTCCTTACAATAGTCTATGTTTTCTCTATTAATGTCTGTAAGGAATCTTAATCTAATGCCCCCTAGTCCTTTTTTGGCGTCTCCCATTAATTTCCTGTAAACTTTAAGAATAAATGCAGGAGCGTTAGAATCACCACAAGCGTCTATTCTATCTTCATTAGACAAAAACTGTGATATTGTACTCATGATATTTTCTTCACCATATAACACTTCAGTCTTACTAGAATGATCATCCTGAGAAGATATCAAGTGGCTAGGAGTTAATGTATGCTAGGTTCATAATTAAGCATTACTACATTTCGAAACGCCCAACGAATATAGGAATAAGACTTTGCTGCTCCTGCGATGAATTGCCATTTTTAGAGAAATTTGAATGTCAAACTGTTGAAAAAAGTCTCGCCTCTAAAATTCATATAATGATAATAGTTACTCCATTTCGGTGATGGGTAGTTAGCCAAATTCTTGAGATATTGTGCATAGGAGACGAATTACTTACAGGATTAGTTTTGAATACCAACTCAGTGTGGCTTTCGAAAAAAATTACAGGGATTGGTGGATTTGTAAATAGGGTTACGATAGTGGGGGATGACGTTTGTGAGATATCATCAGCAATAAACGAATCCCTAGAAAGAGGAATAGATTGCTTGATAATATCGGGAGGCTTAGGTCCGACTCCCGACGACAAAACACTGGAAGGTGTTTCTTCTGCATTAGGACGAAAGCTCGAGTTAAGTGAAAAGGCTGTGGATATGATGAGAAAAAGCTATGAAAGACTTTCAATCGAGTATCAATTAAATGAATTTCGATTAAAAATGGTCAAGATGCCGAAGGGTTCCATCCCTATCCAAAATATGGTTGGCATCGCTCCAGCAGTTCTGATAAAATTAAAGTCAAGACAGAGATCTAGCAAACGGATTTTTTGCTTGCCAGGGGTTCCTATGGAGTTGGAAGGGATCTTTTCAGCTAGTGTAATCCCAATTCTTAAAAAACAAATTAGTTCAAGATTCCATGTCATCGAAACCACTCATGAAGTAATAGGAGTAGGTGAATCTTTACTTGCTCCCATTCTCTTCAAGATAAAGGATTCAAATCTACCACAATCAATGTACGTAAAAACACACCCCAAGGGATACACTTCAGACCATAAACCAAAATTACAAATTCAAATTGTTTCTAAAGGCAAGGATCGAAAAAAAGTCCACTCAAGTTATAAGGAAACTTTCATCATTCTAATGGACGAGATTGAAAGACTAGGTGGAAAGGTTGTTGCTTAAATATGGTGTCTTGTAGCCTGTAACGCAACGGATTCGATCTTCGAAAAAATAGGAAATGAATTATGTGTTTATTATTAGTGTGCCATCTCATTGAATATTGTCATATCGGAAATAGGAAAAACCCTTTCTTAACAGCCATTTTTCATCCATTCCATTGCATTCAAGCACATATCTTAAGAAAATAGGAGATGACAAATGCAGTAAGAATAGTCTGAAGCAAACTAGAGGAGTTCTAACTGCTTTTCATGAACAAAGTAAATACCTGGCATATTTAAGTTCTGGTCTTTTAATGACTAGAGTGGTGGTTGTATTGAAATAAATATTCGGAACAATACAAAAGAGAAAAGTTGAAAATTTATGACAAATGGTAAGATCATAGTTCTTGAGGGAATAGATAAATCAGGGAAAACAACGCAATCAAAGCTACTTGTGGATTATGTTAGCTCTACGACAAGCTTTAAGGCAGTGCAAATGAATTTTCCCAATTATAGTACCTTTAGTGGAATCGAAATCCATAGACACCTGAAAGGCCAGACACTATACAATCCATATGCGTTACACGTTTTATTTGCACTAAATAGATACGAAGAGAAGCCTTACATTGAAAGATTACTTGATCAGGGATCGATCATTGTTATGAATCGCTACTATCAAAGTAATATTATTTATGGGCTGGCAGATGGAATTACTAGACATGAATGGCTTGAATCTCTCGACGGAGAGATGCCACAAGCTAATCTAATTATAATACTGGATATATCTGTAGAAGAATCTATGTCCAGAAATTCGAATCCAGACGTCAATGAACAAAATAAGAATTATCTTAGAAGGGTAAGAAGCTACTTTCTCAAATATGCAGACGCCTACGGTTGGAGGATAGTTGATACAAACAACAAGTCTAAGGAAGAAATCCACAAGGAAGTGATTAAGATAGCTGAGCGATACAAGATAATCTAAATTATCCTATTAAAGCAAGCTACTATCTATTTGTTACTTACCGCCTGTATTGTTCAATGCGACTTGTAGTTACTTATTTAGCCTTAAACTCTTTTTTACTATATATGTGAGTACTAGTTATAGAAATTCACTATCAATGTCTCTTTATTGTAATGTTTCCAATGGTCTTAGATATTCAGCAGATCAAGACAAATATTTAGCCAATCATTGACTGAATTCAGAGACTATTTCGCCATTCAAATTATCAACGAAATATGTGAAATTATTCTTTTTGTCTGTTACCTTCCATACAAAGTAATTGGCATTGTTTATAGTCGGATGAGAATCGCCCAAATGTCGGCCTATGTGGTTGGAGTTGAGGTTTGATTCGTAGAATGACCCGTTTCCTTTTATGTGTACAAA
Organism: Nitrososphaerales archaeon TH5896; assembly: GCA_014523625.1. GTDB lineage: Archaea > Thermoproteota > Nitrososphaeria > Nitrososphaerales > Nitrososphaeraceae > TH5896. Next base: position 4,679 of record JAATVP010000048.1, on the reverse strand, counting down.
TTCTGTGACAATATCTTGGCGTTCAGAGGAGGTTAGATTCCTATTATCAATCACAATCAAGATGGCGTTTTCCTTTGATATTGGCGTTCTACTAAGGGTAGGCCTTTCGAGCGAAGTAACTATCCCTATATAGACTAAAATTGTCACAAGAATACTTATGGTCACGGTTAATGCAAATTTCTTATCAATTCTCATCTTATACTTCTGTAATGTACGCTAGATAAATTCATTGGGGAGATCTTATTATTTGAAATGTTAAGAGATATTGCAATTGTTGTAGGAAGAACTGAAATACATAAAAGGCATGACCTTTAGTTGTCGTAGGTATTTCATAGGTAAACGTATCTGCAGATGAATGAATGTTCGGCTATAACTTTAGGCGCTAATTGTCAATCAATATTCTGATAGCCTAACACATAAAAGAATTACAAAAAGTGACTTTTGCTATTCCTTAACCACTTCGAATCACAAATGATTTAACCGAATCTAATGGTAGCAATTGTTTGGCCAGGGGATGGTCCTACAATAACGAACCTTCCCCGGCCGCATTCGAAGAAGAAATGGAATAGTTAGACATGTGCTCAGCTTTAATATCGTCTTCCTATCCCACAAGTTCTTCCTATATAGTAGTCAAAGACATTTCTTTAAATATTTCCCTTTTTGGAGGAATATTTTACTAATTTGCCATAGAATTCGAAGCATTCCTTTCGTACGTGTTCTTTATTTATACCTAAAAGTTAGCATATTTGTATTGATAAAATATCGAAATTTGCATACTTAGCAGCACTATTTGTCATATCCACCACCTAGTCTGGCGCCGTTGCACCTGCATTCAAATAGTGCAACGGTAATCGGACAAGGTATCATCTAGAATTCTACCCTAGTTGATCTTACTGCGTTTGTTATTCTACAGGTACGCTAGACTTAGCCTAATTCCTACATAATACTGGTTTATCAGGTCGTCTACCTTGCCCATCACTTTTGTTCTCGCTGTTATATTCACTTCCTTCATGACGTACTATTCTCATACGTCTCTTCCCAACAAGCTAAATGGAAGAAGCTACTAGGTCAAGGTGTGTGTCGCCTGGTTATTCTTCATGCCTTTGGATTCTAAATCCTGAATAACGATAACCATGTTCCGGAATCTCTTTTATGTGATAACGCCACATATAACGTGAGTTCATAGAACTGCATATCGTTTGGGTAGGACGGCCCTTTCCTTTCTCTTCGTCCCCGGTCGTCCTATCTTTAAATTTAGATAAGAATAACTATGTTCCGGAATGTCTTTTTATCTCCCCCCATAAGTATGAAAGACAAGTTCCTATTGGAATGGACCACCAGTGCTGTTTATGAGTTCAATGACCTGGTCGTCCTAGATTAGTTTTTAAATTGATGACCAAGTTCCTGGCTCCTTTTTTACAAAATTGTAAAGTTCATCACGAGCTAGTCAGCAATGGGCACTGATAAATACTGATACACAGACTTTTGTTTTAGATTAGGTTAACTTCTGACCTGCGTCATAAATCTAACCTGTGATAACCATTCCATTTGATCACACTAGCCATAATTTCGCAATAAGAATTTCATTTGCCTTACTATTTTTGTGCTATGATCTTTTATAGATACTTGGAAAACGTTCAGACATGTCTGATAAACGAATGGCCACATGGTGGACGGTGAGGATTCTATGCTTTGATTTTTTCTAGCCGATTTATCCTTATTGTTACCAGTCGAAAGTAATAGGTTCTGAATCTGCTAGTTATTAGAAAGCTCCTCCTTTTCACTGTTGACATATCCAATAGATAGGCCATTGTATTCGTAACACTCACGATATAGTAATATATCCTGCAAGATTGTAGAAAATAGCAATTATGAACAAAGATCATAATGTTCACTTGATAATCAGAAATACTCGACCAGATGATATTGAAGAAATAGTGAAATTGCAGGAGGAGTCATTTCCAGTATTAGCTCGGTATGGCAATATCTGGCATCCGGATGAATTAACAAGTCACCTCCAGGTATTTCCACAGGGCCAATTTGTTGCTGTTGAAGAAGATGGTGAAGTTGTTGGATCTGCCAGTACTCTGAGAGTAACACTTAATCCAGAATATGCAGAGCATACGTGGAATCACCTCAAACGGCATTTTTACCGACCATGAGCCGTTACGGAGCTGATATATCAACACACCCGAAATTTAGACACGAAGGCATTGGGAGTATGCTCTATGGCGCGCGAAAGGAACTAGTTCTAAGAATAGGCTTGAGAAGAATGATCAGTGGAGGGAGATTATTTAACTACCAGGATTATGCAGACAAGATGTCTGCTTCTGAGTACGCTGATAGTGATCAATGGAGAATTACATGACCCAGTGTTATCATTTGAGCTCGATAATGGTTTTAAGTTTATTAAAATACTTCCGAACTATGATAAAAGAGTTAGAGACATTCATGCCTATCATAGATTGTCATGTTCACCTGAATAAGTATGATAAAATAAGATCACAAGTAAAAAAATTCAAGGTAGAAGGTCGATGCGAACAGGCCTTCTACCTCGCAAATCATTGATATCATTGATAAGAATGAAAATATAAAAGATAGGATCGGAATTGTAGCTGGTTTTACGATCGATAATCATACTGAGGAAGATTTGAAACAATTCAAAATCTGGCTCAAAGATGGTCTCATCAAAGGCATAAAGCTGTATTGTGGATATGAGCACTATTATCCTTACGACAAGAAGTATCAGAAAGTGTACGATATTTGTATTGAATATAGAGTTCCTGTCATGATCCATACTGGAGACGCTTATTCAAGCACGGCTAAGCTGAGGTATGCCCATTCATTGAATATTGATGACATTGCAGTAGACAATCCTGAGTTGAGGATAGTCATGTGTCATCTGGGAAACCCCTGGATAGCCGATTGCCAAGAAGTCTTGTACAAGAATTCCAATGTCTATTCAGATATTTCTGGTCTAGTCGTTGGAGATTTTGGATTACTTTCTGCTACCCGATATGTTAGTCAGATAAATGATCTGCTAAATTATGTAGGCAAGCCTCATCGTCTTTTATATGGAAGTGATTGGCCCATTTCTAACATGGATTCCTACCTCGGATTTGTTCGAATGCTTGAACTTGATGAAGATTCATATGATTTGATGATGTCAAGAAACACAAAAAATATTTTCAGGTTGTGAATTAGGGACTAATTCAATGCTCTGTACCACTGACAGGATTTGTATCCTGTTAACCTATTAGAACGAACTAAGCATTTTGTCTGGGAAGCTCAATATTTAGCGTTTACCGAGCTATAGTGTGAGCACAGTCAACAGGTGATTATGCTACCTAAATTGCTGCGGCGTTCAGAAGAGATTTGATTTTGATTACAAGTGTCCAACCTTGAAGGTACGAATTGACCCCTCATTATTCTGGAGCAAATCCATGATAGTACGATATCTGAGTGTATTCATCTTTAAGCTTCATTTCTGCAATTGAAATGAGATTGCCTTCTGGGTCTTCAATTATAGCATGTTTGCCGAATGATTCCTTGGCTGGTCTCTTGAAGAAGTTTACCCCTCTTTTCTCCAATTCCTTGCAAACGCCGTCTAAATCGCTTACATTAAATCCTATTAACGTATTCCGACCGTTGTCTAAACCTTGTTTGACATTTGAGGGTTTTTTCTTGTCTCTTTTAGGGTATAGTGCGAGGACTGTAGATCCTTCCTTCGTAGATAATTCTATCCAATCTTCAGATTCTTGTTTGACTTCCAACTCAAGGACATCTCTATAAAAGCTAATTAGTTTGGGAGCGTCTGCAACTAAAAGGATAACCGCGTTGATTTTTCCAAACATCTTGGCACAATGGTTTATCGTTTACGAGCTTTAAAAGTATTTAGACGAAGCATTTCCTTCATATAAATACCTGAATCAAGATATCAGTTTACATACACATGGTGGCGGATACTCCTTTTTTTCCATCCTCATTCTACGCAGGGCAGACAGCGGAAGAGGAAGAAGGATATATCAAGTAACTGAAGGTGTAAATTCGCCAGATACAAAACGGACATACCGTCATGCATTCAAGCATTTTATCGAAATAACTGTAAAGAATGACGATTTACAGACCTTAATTGACACAAAGCCCAGTGTTATTGAGTCCAAAATCATAAGTCATATTGAATACCTGAAGGAAGTTAAGAAGTTAAAATATTGGAGTATCCAGGTATACTGTGCTGCACTACTTCATTTCGTTGAAATGAATGATGTCGTATTAAATACAAAGAAGATTAAACGCTTTTTACCTAATGATGAAGGTCATTATAATCAGGATAGACCATATTCCACTGATGAAATAGTAAAGATACTGGATAAATGTGATATTCGTTCCCGTGTAATCATCCTGCTCATGACATCCACAGGAATGAGAATAGGAGCATTGCCATACCTGCGATTAGCGGATATCAAGAAGATGGATGAGTTTGGACTGTATTTGGTATATGTCTACAGTCAATCTAAAAAGGATAGATATTACACATTCACCACTCCTGAATGCGCTAAAGCGATAGATGATTACTTGGAGTTCCGAAAGAGATGCGGTGAAGAATTGAATGAAAAGTCACCGCTACTACGCAGCAAAGTGACACTAGACAATCCATTTACAGCAAAGGCTCCTAAACC
>JAATVP010000047.1 GCA_014523625.1 Nitrososphaerales archaeon TH5896 | reverse complement strand
GTTGTTGTCCTGGCTATTCGAGTAAACTATCTTCTGTTATCCTCATATTCAAGAATCGTTATATTGTTATGATTTAGTGGATTTCTATTCAAACTGTTTCTGACACCCTTATCCGCGTAGATTACAACTTCTTCAAAATGGTTCAAGTTCAGAAATGCCTTCAAAGCCTTGATAATTTCGTCATGCGAATACTCCATCATTTCGTCATTTGCCTGATTCGACAGATTGTGAGCAGCGGGATATATATCACACAATTCCACCGGAATTATTCCCAAAAATGCACTATACGAGCAAATCTGATATCCTTCATATTCCTTAATAAGATCAATGTATTGACTGCTAGAATAAAATGGCTTCAAGTCTTGTTCTGGATAAAACAACACATGCGACTTAGACGACTGAAACCTGGCAACCATCTCCCTGTATCGCTTTGCTTCTGGCCTGTAACAATCTATTGAATCATAGAAAAAAGCCGCCTTACTTTTGAATCTCCTGGTCCCAGATTCCATAATCGGATGATCTTTTATGTAAGCCAATGCCTCCATGAGCTTTGGGTGTGAGCGTGCTTTTTGTACTATATATTCCCACAGCCTACCATCCATTATCGCTTGTTTCAAGACGTTGATTTCTAACTTCAGGATATACAGATTATGTTTTGCCAGTTCAATTGTCTTCGTACTATTATCCATACTTCGAAATTCCTTTACCGAATGAACACTACATACAGGACAGCTACACGGAAGATAGGTCAATTCATTGAGTTTAGCAGTTCCATAGGGAGTAATGTATCTATTGTCACGTGCGTATAGTATATAGGAAGCAGAATCAAAAGTATCGCATCCCAGCGCCACAGCAAGGGAAATGGCAAGTGGGTGACCTGCCCCAAACAGATGTAATGGTTTATTGGGTATGAACTCCTTAGCTGTTAGGATCATCTTCGCTAATAGACGAAAATCATATGCTTCCATGACTTCGACAGGACTCCCAAGCGCAAAGAAATCAAATCCGATTTTAGCAAGTTCCTTAGTAGAATACTTGACTAAATCGAGATGTTCTGCCCCTTGAATAGTACCAACCCAAATCGGCCCCTTTATGTCACTCATTTCATCTGCAGCTAAATGATTTCGATGATCGATCTGCGCTTTAATCACACCTACAGTAGATCTGGCATTTAGGAGAGTCTCCTCCACAAAATCTGTAGCTCGCCCATAGTCTAATCTATAGCCAGTTGGCCTGTCTAGTATCACGGGCAGATCACTTTTGATGTCAAGCTGGAATTTTGCCATAGTTTCTGGCCCGATTTCAATATCACCATACTCCAACACCTGATAGCCTCCCGAATCAGTCATCACTACTCCGTCAAAATCGATTAGGTCATGGATACCCATTTGTATTGCTTTCTCTTTATGACGCTTCAGCGTGATATACGCATTAGTAATTATAGCATTGAATCCTAAATCTTTCATAAATTGGGGTCGTATCACTTGATCAACAGGATGCACAACAGGAAGAAAAGCTGGTGTCTCTAGATTTCCATGCATTGTCTTCAATTGCCCTATTCTACCAGCTAGGTCAGTATATCTGACCTCAAAGGACAAATTTACTTCCTGTTCTCCCTCATGAACTCATCATAAATGACTCTAACTCTATCGGCTGCTAAACCGGATCCTTCTTCTACACCGGTTTCTGTCACTTTTATCTTATCCATAACTATAATTGCGCCTACGTCTTCTCTAATTCTCACAAGACCAGGAAAAACCTTGGAAAGTCTTTCGGAAAGGGCTTTAAAATCAAAGGGCTTCTCCATTAGTTTAATCTCCTTCACATATGCACCATTTATGATCATCTTTAGTATTCCAGTACCTTCAACGTCATTTAGGACTAAGTCAAGTCTCTCGTCGATCCCCGTTAAAGTTCCTTTATATGCTCTCTGATCAGAGGTTTCTACGGAAACCTTTTTACCAAGAAACTGAATTGCTTCTTCGCCGAATTTGCGTATTAACACTGTGGACATGATCTTTACACCGGCTTTATAGACTTGGATATATATATTTGAATTACAATGAAGACATGGCTAAGAAATATCATATAAGTGCAAAAGGACCAATTTCCTCGGGCCACAATTGATTAACTCACAATACCCACTGGATGACACGACGGTCTTAAAAATTACGAATATTCTAGGAATCGTCTTACATCACCTTTTTCGTAGACCAAAGATAGCCAGTCTACAACCCCAATTTTTCTACCCGCCTTAGCACCTAGTAAGGAAACTATCTTCTGACAAACCTCGGCCGGTGTAGATTGAGTCGTATCTAACTCGGCGATTTTTTCTTTTCCAAAGCATTGAACCGAGTCGTACAATATTATTCCTAAAATTTCGCTGGCTACATTTTCTCTGATCTTTTCGGCAGAATATTTTCTGCTTTCTAAGGTGCTAAGAATGGCATATGGAGACTTCCGCAGTACTATTGTTAGGTCGATCCATTCCTTTTTTAGGACATAAGGCGCTAAATGTCCCACTATTAATGTTCTTTGTGATGCTCCAAGCTTTGACTCTATTATAGTTGCTACCTTCTTTGAATCAATTTCTAGGCTAGGCATTTGCAGAAAGGCTTGATTTTTAACGGCCAAATCATTAATATCAATAACAGCGAAGTCCAAAATTTTTTTAAGCTCAATCGCCGCGGTGTGTTTACCCACCCCTGGATTCCCAGTTATGACCAACCTAAATGAATCCGAAATATTGCCAACCATTTAACGACTTGATTATTAGACTTTGAATTCATTTATGAAATTATCTATTGATAATTTACAGGTACAAGGATTCGAGATAAAGAGAATAGAGTGTTAGCAGATATTCAATATCTCAGTACGAGATCGTGAATGTGAAGCTACCGTATCACTGAAATATCGTTAGATGAATCTGGAAACGCACAGGCGAAATGATCTAATATGCATAGTTCTCTCCACACTTGCCCCGAGCGCTCTTCACATACCATTAAATCTCCCAATGATAGACTTGAAACCGAAAATTATTCAAAGTGTACTTCCCATAGCTTATCGCTTGTATGAGTGCAAGGTAGCCTGATATCATATTGAAATCCACATTGTTCAAGTATGTGCTCAAACTCAAATTTTTCAGTCTGTGAAATGGGGCCTTCTTTCTTTAACCAATTGATCAAGTGCGAATTGATTTTGTCTTTCAAGTCTCCGTCCCGTACATAGACGTACCAAAGGTTATGTGCAGATCGAAGGTCTATCAGCGAATTTCTTAGAACATTGTCCTTAATCAACTGTTGTGTATAATATCTATTCATTAGCTCATGATTTACATCAATCCATGAAGGAGTCCGCCACCAAGCAACGCGGCTGTATCCGAATTCTTCATATTCACAACCACCATTGATCCCACATTGTCCACCTTGGTCGAATGTAGTTATAACACATTTAGCTATATCAGCTACACGAAGCCTGAAGTCTACTCCAGGCTCCATCCATCCAACAAATGCGACATCTATTGGTTGGGTCATGCATTCTATTGGGAGTGAGACAATGTGTTCAGGTTTGGGTCTTTTCAAGCAATAGTAAATTGTTGCGTCTTTTTCAATACCGATTGCACTGGGGATATACTCAATGACTTTGTTAAGGAAATCTCCATATCCACAGCCTATGTCCAAGTATTGCGGGTTGGAGGATATCGCTCTTGCAATAGTAACGATCCTTAAGACATCAATTTTGCGGTAGGCAAAATATGTACCTTCAAAAAAAGGAAAAATATATCTAGCGTGATCTTGATAGTGTGAACTTCTCTTAAAATTTAGATATACTTGATATGCATCAAGCAAGTTCTGGGGATCGAAAGGCATATGTTCCTAAGTCTACCTATTTTTGTATCTGTAATCAACTAATATACCAAACTCAGCCCACTAAAATAGAATCTTGTATGTTCCCAAAAGGCTTATTAACTTCCAATAGAATTTGGACATATGGTTAGAAAATTCGAAGAATGGTGGGCTACTGTTCCTGACGATTTGAAAAGGAAGAGTCGACAGGGTGATGAACAAAACAAACCATTGCTAAATCAGGTTAACTATGTACTATTGCATCTCCATTTAGCTGGGAAACATGATGCCAAGCCAAGTCACGAAGAGCTAAAGGATTGGCTACACAGCGGACAAGTTGACGTTCTCAGGATGACAAAAAAATGAACAAGTAAATAAATTCTGGTAAATTTTTGTATTTGTTTTTATTTCATCCTATCATTAGATGATATAACACTGTTTTACAATTGACATAGTGTTTAAATAGTCTCAAAGAGATGCACCATTAGTGAATTAGAAGATGCCAATTGCTATACTTCCAGATGTAGACGAACAGAGATGTATTGGTTGTGCTCTCTGCGTAGAGATTTGTACAGCTTTAGGTCCAGATGTACTGAGGGTAAAGCCGGTAGAGG
>JAATVP010000046.1 GCA_014523625.1 Nitrososphaerales archaeon TH5896 | reverse complement strand
GTTCGTCTAGATCTAGTTTTTGAGCGTGATTTTCATCAAAACTAGCTCTCCAATTATAGAACGGTAATCCACTAAGTAGCTCAAACTGCTGTGCGTTTGTACTTCCCAGCTGCGATTCGTACTTATCAAGTATTTTCGATAGGTTCTGCAGTGATAGTGTCATTTACTATTGCTTCCTGCTTCTGAGAGACAAAAGCTACCGTTGCTAATGTATAAATAATATATAGGTTGTTAGCTAGCAAGAAAAAATTGATAATCAAAAGTCTAATGGTTTTGCCTGTAATAACGATGCTGTTATCTTTTGTTGTGCTATCGTGCGATAACGATTTGAGTTCCATTGAACCTGTATACGGCCAGGGAGAGAATATCAATAGCACTTTGCCCTTTCTTTCTTTCTTCTTCTTTTCAATCCAAAGCTGCTATTTTGGATAATATGCCATCACATAACGTTACTGTAGGTGATATAAATATCGCCTACAAGCAGATAGGTAAGCCAGACGCTAAACCAATTATTCTGATCACAGGAAGCAGTGCAACTATGGATATGTGGAACCCACTGTTGTTGGAGCAGCTAGCCTCAGCAAACTATAGAGTAATTATTTTTGAAAATAGAGGAGTTGGTGAATCAACTGTAGGGACGAAAGAGTTCTCAATCAGTCAGTTCGCAAATGATACGTTGGGCCTGCTTGACGCTTTAGGAATAAGCAAAGCCGACGTCTTAGGCTGGTCTATGGGTGGATTCATTGCTCAGCAATTAGCGGTAACAAATCCAGACAAGGTTGACAATCTTATTTTATATGCCACAAGTTGTGGCGGCCCAAATGATAGGCCAACACCCGATGAAGTAATACAGATCGGTACCAATGCATCAATGTCTCAGGAAGAGCGAATACAGAAACTTGCACCTCTGTTCTTCGCGCCAGCTAGCTGGTTTAAAGTGCATCCAGATTACCTAAACTACTTTCCATTTCATGCATACATTCAATCTAAAGAGACAGTATCTCAAGAAATACATCGACAACAATTAGATGCAGCGGCGACCTGGACTGGCACCTGTAATGCTCTTTCAAGTATTACTCAACCTACCTTAGTCATAGTTGGAACAGATGACGATCCTGCGCGAGACTCTTTGACCTTAGCAGAAGGAATTCCAGGATCATGGCTCATACGAATAAGGGATGCCGGACACGGATTAATGTACCAGCATCCCGATGTGTTTAATGGAATATTAATGACTTTCTTAGAAAATAGCACTGAACGCACGCCTTTGCAATAGCTTTAACTCCCTTGTGTCAGTGCTAACACCGAGCTGACTTTCTGATTATTAGTAATCTTCAACATAGATGTTCAAGGCCAACAAAATCACCATCCTTTATCCCCGGTATGCCCAGACGATAATGAAATTAGTTTTTATGAGATGCGAAGCGATACCAATCATAGAAAACTTACATGCATCGGATCTACTTGCATGTGTCCATATGCTCGACGGGTCAATCAAGAAAAAGTCAAAGTTTAACTAGAGGTTTATGAACGAGCTATTAATAGTCTAGAGATGATGGACAGATTTGTTCTGTTTGATTATCATCCTTATGGCTGACAAGATGTTAGATACTGGAATATCGCTTCTCTGGATATTATAAGAATAATCTTATCATTTGGGGTGTCTGCTTTTACGGGTAGGCTCTCAACTCCTCCACAAGTTCATACTATAAGGTTTGTGGCAATCCTAAATACCTTACGCCGTTTGGATTTTATGAATATAATAGGCCAAATATCTGTCCTTCTGTGAAAGTGAAATAATTTGGGAAAAAGAATAAGGGCGAACCTATTCTTCCAACATTAAATAACTATCAGATATGCTTCTAAATGTAAAAAGTACGCTAACTGAATGTACATCTTCGTAGTCCATAATGATACTTTAATTCTTCTTTGGATTTCACTCCACATTTTTTATCCTTAACCTGCAGGATCAGAGTGATACTCCTGTCTGTGTTAACAAATTAAGTTGGTCAAACACATACCAATGTCCTGAAATTCTACCGTTTACTATCTTGTAGAGTTCGGACGATCTTATGTTTACAAGTTTGTTTGTAGGTGGTATTCCGTGAAACTCTCCCTTGTGTGTTCCAGACCCATTTAGAAACACTACCACGAGATTATTTTCTGCAACGATATGTTCTATGGTTGTGTGCCAATCAGGAAACGCCTTAAAGAACTCATTTATGAACTGTGGATCCCACGCCGCTCTTCCTTGCCTGAGGACTGCCTTTAACAGAGCTTCCGCCAAAATAACTTTCAATTGATGTTAGGTTGTGTTTATTGAAGATTTCATATATGTATGATCTTATAATACTTTTATTTTTTTCCTCTTGAGAATTCCCTCTTGTTGAAGACACGCAAGATCGCATTCGACATTTTATTATTTATCCTTTACCTGATTTTGTGCGCGCGAAATTAAGGAGGGGGTATTACTGACGGAATTTCTACCTCAATATTTCTGATGTCATCATGATTGTCATTGCTGAACTCTTCTGAAGGCGAGGTTGTGCACAGTGTAACGGGTTCACCACCACATACCTGAACACAGGGGACAGAACAGATAGAGAGAATGTAGGACTATAGCCGTCATTCATGTTGAGAATGTATTGCGAGTCATGTGCTAATAATTTTGGCGACTTCGATAAGCGAAAGTTTTTTGACTCTAGATCTTTGAAATGACTAACCATCTCATGCACACACAAAATCTTCGTTCGCCTGCAGATAATAATGCAATAACTAGGGCTTATTCCAAGTCGCAATCGACGAGAAGTTATCTACTTTAGGACTTGAAGGAACATATAGTAAATCATACAAGAATCTGTTTTAAACGGATTAGTGATTTCGAGAATACTTTTTAAGAAATTCAGTGTTCTTATCATCTATTGAAGGAAACCATCGCATTCGGAGTACATCTTCCTGTCGTGAATCTCGAAGGTAATTCTACTCATTCTAGGGAACAGATACTTTCATTTGCAGAAAGGGCAGAAAGATTAGAGTATGATTCATTGAGCGTAAATGATCATGTGGTATTTACCACAAGTTGGTTAGATGCTGTAGCCACGTTGTCTGCAGTTGCAGGAACCACAAGCAAGATAAAACTAGGAACCTCCATCTTAAACATAGTTATTAGAAATCCTATTGTATCTGCTAGAACTTTATCTTCCATAGATATTATATCTTCTGGCAGGCTCTTTGCAGGCGTCGGACCTGGTTCATCCAAAATAGATTATGACGTATGTGGAATACCCTATGAAGATAGATGGAAAAGGTTCGACGAGGCTTTACAGATACTACAGACACTTTGGAATAGAGAAAGTGATATACCGAGATTAGCAAATTTCGATGGGATTTACTATAAAATGGAGAATGTATCTATGGAGCCACAACCAGTTCAGGAACCACATCCCCCTATCCTAATAGGAAGCTGGGGTTCAGAGACAGGTCTTAAAAGAGTAGCAAAGTATGGAGATGGCTGGATGGCATCTGCTTATAATATTACACCAGAGAAATTCAAAGAAAGTTGGAAGACGGTTCTATCTTACAGGAGGTCAAATGGTAAGGATACCGAATCATTTCAAAATTCCATGATGAGTATGTTTGGATACATCGATAATGACAAGGAAAAGGTTCATAGAATGGTAAAAAACATATTATCCCCTGCACTGGGAAGACGACCAGAAGATTTAGAAGACTTACTACTATTTGGATCAGTTGATCATTGTATTAATAAGATAGATACACTTTGCAATGTCGGAGTCAAGCGCATTCATTTTTGGCCCATATGTGACTTTAACGAGCAAATAGAAATTTTCAGTAAAGAGATTGCGTCAAATTATTAGAAGTGTGTAGCGATTGTATTGTACCAATTGAAATCTGGTACCTTAAATCTTACCTTTTTTTTGGGTATGAGACATCGTTTTCTAATCTTAAGGTGAAACCAAGTTCAATACTTGAGTAGAGCTAGTGTATGCAAGACAGTAATTGATTATGTTAAATAAATGTGGTATCATAATCTCCTTTATATGAATCTGAACCTACTCCAGCAGCGAATAATCTCCCAGAAGGCTAGTATTTGCATGTTAGCAATATTAATTTCAAAAATTTCGAAACTAGTCATTAGTCATGCTTGTAATGACTGTAGTACTAGTCAATACATATGATTATTTTATTAGTGCACAGAATAAATGAGATACCAGTACTGTCCTTATACTCACTACTAGATGGTGACAATATCATACTTATTACTACAATCTTAGATCATACATTATGTAACAGAACGTCTCAAATTTTCGATAAGAGCGTAGCATGATCGTCGGTAAGCTATACGTAATATCAATAATAACTCATAGTCTTTCGTGTATCCTTCACATTCATGTAATATATCACTTGGTCATCTGAGAATATATCTTTGACACATGTTCCCCGGTTTCACATTCGTCATCAGGATCATCTAATGTTACTTGAATGGCATATACATGAGTGATGGCTGTGAGATTCAAATTATGGCCTAGATATTCTGCAGTATGATCCTGAAAACTAGGTTTTCCTCGTCCTGATTCTGTGTCTAAACATTCATTCAATTTTACATCCTTTGATAGAAGATGATTTGTAGAATAATATGGATTTGTGCCTGGCCCTTCAGAAACAATAATCATAAAATTTCCTTTGTCAGTTTTGAAAACATACGCCTGATAACCCTCATCGCCTACAGATGCATCATATGATCTCCGGCTTTTCCCTGTACATTAACAAAGGGAGTATTTCCATTCTTTAACCCGAAGTCAGTTATAGCATAGTCTTCCGTACGTAACTTTTGTGCATAAGATGGGATAGTAATGATCGAAGAAATCAGAAGTACTGTAATAGCACATAACACTAGCCACATTTGACTTGAAGTCTTAAATTTCATTTCATTAGTTATTTTCGATTTATTCTGCTTATAAAGATATAATTATTATTTATTTGGAACTAGGTTCTTAAAGATAAATATCAATGATCGGCCGCTTTGCATCTCTTTTCTTCTTCTCTTAGTATATCTCAAAAAATACATGATAACAAATCATTTGTCCAGACATTTCGTGTCTGCATAATAGTTTCTTTTCATAAGTTTTGATTGAGAGGAATAATAATACATACTAAGGAATAACTGCAAATTTGAAGTACATAAGATAAACAACTTCTTTCCCTATTTATAACGATGGTAACAGCAACCACAGAAGTAGAAAGTGTACTATGTATTGTAATCGGATTTGCTTTGACCTATTTGTTTTTAGAATTAGCGTGGCATTTTACTGCCTGCAAAATTAAAGATGGAACAACGCTTAAACCCTGTTTGTTTACCGAATTAAGAAAACAGGTCATTTTTGTAAGGAATAGATTGTGAGGCTGAACAATATGGAACTGCATGATTATATATGTGACCGAATCCAAAAAGTTGATGGATCTATTAGATACGTAGGTTTAGCTAACAAGATGGGTACAAGAATCGAGGATCATTATAGGAAAGGATTGGATCCACTTCTAAAAGAAAATGAATTAGATCTCTCTGCATTAGAATCCGCCTTACGAATGAATTTGAGATGTGATATGCAGTATAAACTTGGAAAGCCTTTATACTCATTTACCCTATATGAGAAAGTTAAAAGAGTAACAATACCACTATTTAATAGTAATCATCAAATACTCATGATATCACTCGATATTGATGGAAAGAATGAATACGTTATTCTTGAAAGAATACTATCATTGTTAAAAAAAATGGACTTGTAACGATTGTACCTAATGTGATCTACGTCCTGAGGGTACCATAGCTACATAGCTCGAATATGAATATACATATCTCATGTAATAATACTCATAGTATTATTGACTGTATTTAGTATGCTATTCATTAAACTGCTTTCAAATGACGCATTTACTATGAGAATACTATAACTGTAATAGATCATAATTATCGTTACAAAAAATACACATTGATAATGACATAGCTATCTCTTATCTAGAAGAGGCATTTTATTTCTAAATTTGGGAATAATTTGTAGATTAGACTAGATATTAAGCTAGAGATTCTGGGAAACATAGATCGATAATATTGATAATGCCATATCACAACAAACTGAATCTTTACATTTTGCGAGTGGATTTTCAATTTTTTGCAACATTGATTATCATTTACTTGCATAAACTTGTAAGCATCATATGATAGGCAGTCGAAAAAAATGGAATACACAGTTTATAAGGGGTACTCATATGACTTTTACAGGTCATTAGAATTGAAACGAAGAAGTAATTTTTCGACAGGTGGTAAATGTGAATGCATGTGTCATACTAAAGGCAATATACAAGATTTTTGTGGTTATTGTGCGTCCTCACATACAAAAAGAACAGCAACTATAGGAATGAAAAGATAGATTATTTGCATTCCGACTAATTCTGTTTTTGTTTAGATCTTGATTTTGCGAGAACATGGGTATAAGTTAGATATTCAAGTGAAGTACTTCCAATATGTAGTATCACGAAGAAGAATGTTATTCTTTAACAAATTCCGCTTTCAATCATCATTTCCACGCTTTAAAATTATCTGACGGGTTAATATTTTTGATATGCACTTGTAATGATTATATTCTAATCCGCAATTTAATTGCGCCTATTGCTAATTTCTAATTCAATCCTTTGATTTAGTAACAATCATAATTCTTGATATTATGCGTTGTATCAAAAATGGGAAGTACATTTATTGATGCGATATTGTTTGGTATTCATTGCACTGTGAATCAAATGTTTTAACTGCTATGTATTATTAATTCAATACAAACACTTACCTAATTTCATTTATGAAAAAGATAAAAACAACTATGTGGATAATAACGTACTAAAGATGACATTGAGTCTCAATTGTAAGGAAGCAGGAGATCCTGTATGTACTCATACTATGTATGGAAATACGGAAGAAGAGCTTCTTGCTAATGCTAAGAAGCACGGAATAGAAGTGCATGGATATACCGAAGAAACATGGAATGAAGAAGTTTCAAAGAATCTGGACCATTTTCGTAAATTAATCAAGACTTCCTAGAAAACAGATTACGATAAAATAAATATTTACATTTTTTTATTCTGCTTATCAACACAGAAAATATAGAAAAGAAAGAAAGAGAAATAGTCGAACGTGATCATCGTTTTAAGGGCTATTCTAAGTCCCCCCCCATTTTATCTCGACAATTGAATATACTAAAAAATTAAATATTAACCATATTATATGAATAAGTATCCTTGTCTGGTGTATATTATGAAATTAGAGACTTTATTCGTGTGAATCACTAGTGATATTTTAATACTTTTCGCGCCCTAGGCTTGGTTACCCTATTGCTACAATCAAGGCAGTAAAAGGATATTTGGCAATTGTATTACAAATAAGACAGGCGGACATTATTTGCTGAGACAATAACGTGGTCGCCTACCCACCGCTTGATGATAGACGTCACTATATCCCTTGCACTATAAATTACGAAAAAAGTAGTGCGACTCAGATTCCACGAATCTATTCAATGAAATCGCTTGTCGAGCTAGTTAAATAAACAGAGTCATTTCTCTATAGGATTTGCTATCATATTTCCCCATTCAGTCCATGAGCCATCATAGTTCTTTACATCTGGATATCCTAGTAAATACTTAAGGACAAACCAGGTATGTGATGACCTTTCCCCTATTCTACAGTAGGTGATTATCTCTTTATCTTTTGTAATGCCGTTGGATTCGTATAGCTGTTTGAGCTGCTCAATTGATTTGAAAGTCCCATCTGAATCATTGACTACTTGTGCCCATGGAATGTTTATTGCACTCGGTATATGTCCTCCTCTTTGTGCATGTTCTGTAGGATATTCTGGCGGTGCCAATATTTCACCTGTAAACTCTTTTGGACTTCTAACATCAACTAGTCCTATCTGAAATTTCCGTCTGCTTACAAGTGCATTCTTAGTTTCATCAAGAAATACTCGTATACTATTATCTGGTTCATAGGATGATTCGTCAGCTAATACTCTGTAGTTGCCAGGCGGATATTGCGGGATATCCTTAGTTATGGGTCTATCTTCTTGTAGCCATTTCTTTCGACCACCGTTCAAAAGTCTTACATCCTTATATCTATAGTATTTAAAAACCCAGAAAGCAAATGCTGCAAACCAGTTGTTGAAGTCACCATACAATACCAATGGGGTATCATTATTGACGCCAATTCTTTGTAATAATTGTAAATACTCGTGGAGAGTCAGTATGTTTCTTGTTAGAGGATCGTTAATATCCTCTTTCCACGCTATTAACACTGAACCAGGTACATGTCCTAAGTCATAATTTGCCTTAGCATCGTAATCCACCTCTGCAATTCGTACATTCTTGCCATCTAGATGCTCCTCTACCCATTGCGTGTCAACTAACACTTCTGGATGTATGTACTTATTTTCATTTTCATTGATTATCTGTGTCATAAATTCATAGATCGTATTAGTAGTAATATTACTGCTATGATATGTGCAGTAAAATATGTTAACATGCAATTTATGCACTATCATATCTCCAATTTGATTTTGGCTGCAAGTCTAATAGTACCTTTGGTAATCGCATAAATTACATATTCTTTGCTAATACTACATATTTGAATTCGGTTATATTCCTCTTGCTGCATAGTAACGTTGATGTCATCTTTAATCATAGGAGAAGCTCAGGAAACTACCTATAAGAAGGCAGTAGTAACGGCTAGTCTAACACCGAAATACTTTCTTATATGTGAATCTTGTTTTTGGTGTGCTTCTTATTGTGATTTCTATTATTATGACTATGGAAAAGTATTGAGGTCACAAGATATTATGACTTCCACGATTTGCAAACTGTCCCACTTGTGGAACTAATAAGGCAGTCAAGTCGCTTCCGCTGGCCATCAGTAAATTGAACAAATTGTCCTCAACTAGTGATCATTATTAATCAATGACCAATTGCAGATCTCGCTTACTAGATTATGAAAAAAAGAGTCATAGAATCACTTGGTTAAGATGCATAAAGTGCTATGAGATTGTAGGATGGCTTGAGGACAACACACCTATCATAGAAGGAAAAGTTGTTCCATTAGCATATAAGGAAAAAGAAAAGCTGAAGTAGCTT
Organism: Nitrososphaerales archaeon TH5896; assembly: GCA_014523625.1. GTDB lineage: Archaea > Thermoproteota > Nitrososphaeria > Nitrososphaerales > Nitrososphaeraceae > TH5896. Next base: position 616 of record JAATVP010000046.1, on the reverse strand, counting down.
CTTCTTTTTGCTTATTTACTAACGAATCAAACTGACGTCTCTGTTCTTCTCTGCCAACATTCACAACAGAATTCCCCATTAAACTGAAATATGTCTGCGAGTCTTTTTTTACATATAATACAGTAATGTACATTTTCTTTTTGTCTAGTCTGCGATACTCGCAAGATGATATGACTCATAGGTGCATAGAATATATTATCTCTTTCAAATATGCAGAGAATCACATTATGTATAAAATTTTCATTAACAAAAATAGTATTTTTTTGTTCCTCATCTGAGTAAGTCATTGATAAGTATAGGATATGTCGAGCTGATCATGTCTTAAAACTTGTATATTTTGCATATGGTCTTCAGATTATGCACATTTGAGAATACTAATATCGTTATAGCCAGATTATATGTGTTGGAATAAAATGACTCAACAAGAAGGTACCATTCTAAAAACAAATAGAATCCTAATTATTAATGACAAATATGATGATGACGGAAATGACATAAAATGGCTAATAAGTCCCTTACGGTCTAATGGATTTAATGTAGAAAAGGTAAATAGCAACCCATTCAAATTGGCCGCATTATTACAGAGACTTAGGCGAGATTCATTTCAGATGATCAT
>JAATVP010000045.1 GCA_014523625.1 Nitrososphaerales archaeon TH5896 | reverse complement strand
TCAAAACTAAGTATCTTGACTCCTAGTATTGAGTTGTGGCTATTAAACACGTTGCCAATGCATTTTCTTGATACTGACTTGTAATGATGAGAAAAAAGCTACCTTAGTTTTTCTTTTTCCTTATAGGTTAGTCGTACTACTTTTCCCTCTATAATGGGCGTATTGTCCTCAAGCCATCCCACAACTGTACCACACTCTACACATCTTAACCACGTCATTCTCTGACTCTTCTTTTCGTATTCTAGCACGTGAGATATACAGGTTCCCATTTCTTAGTGAAAACTCCCTCCTGTAGAAGGTTTTTCCGATTTATTGAATGATATTGGAAGACACTCGATACATTTGTCAGTACCGCATGCAGGGTAACTCGTATTCTGTATAATCATATCTTGTGACCTCGATGAGAGTTCTTCACAATAAGAGGCGCACCAAAAGCAGGATTCACAAATAAGAAAGTATTTCTGAACCTTCTTTTCACTAACTCGGTGGACTTTGCTTTTGTTTTGTGCCAAATTAGCTGTCGCTACTCTCTTCTTGTTAAATCTTATCTGGTCTTCTTCAATGACTATGGACGACGACATCATCTTCTCTATATATCATATTGTTATTTACTCAGGGGGAATATAACCGCATTCAAATATGAAATATTGGCCAAGAATATGTAATTTTACACTGATCACAGGAGATCTATAAATGGTTTAACCAATTGTCTGATGTAATTTTACACTGATCACAGGAGATCTATAAATGGTTTAACCAATTGTCTGATGAGTTTTTAATGCTTCAAATGCGAATTACTGAGTCAAACTACCTCAATCATTTTATTAAACCAACTACTATTGCATTTGCTGGTGTAGTAACTGCGCAGTATATAGCACGGACAAGTACTTAATTCTAAACTGTCTCGGTAAGCGGGATTAACCACCTAAAGTACGTTGGTAAAGAAGGACATTATTTTCGCATGGTTTGCAAACAATTACAAATTTATTCCTTGTATCTCAACAGTCTAAATGATAATACAAAAACTGCAAATATTACACCGGCACTAACTAGAAAAGTAAGGCCTCCAAACGCATTGTACAATAACCCACCAGTAGTTAATCCAATAATACTAGCCACACCTGTAACACTACCTGCTACGCCCTGCACTGCCCCTTGATAGATAGTCCCTGCACGCTTGGAGAGAATCGACATGATGGATGGCCACATGAGTCCATTGCCAACTGCAAATAAAACCGCTGCCAAATAGATCAAGGAAAATTCTGATGATATAAACAGAACGAAATTTGAACCTAATACAGCACTTCCAATAATCACTAATTTTTCTTCTGAGAATCTTTTTAATGCTCTTCGAAGGACCGGTCCTTGCACCAATATCATGATGCCGCTTAAAACTGCGTAAAATACTCCCATTTCTGTTACTGTCCATCCTAAACCAGATACTGCATGAATTGGAAAAGCAGTGTAAAAGATGTTGAACCCGATAAAAATAAGGAAATATAGGATGAGTAGGAATGAAATGTATTTTAGCTTGAAGACATCTCGCAATTTCAGTCTCTTGGGATTAGCTGCCTTGTAGCATTCCTTGCATTCAAATGCAAAAACCTTGCCAACATTTTCTTTTTCCGGAATTTGCGTAACGATTGAAGATTTTGATTCTTTTAATACAAAGATTATTACTACCAAGACTACTAAAGAAAGAATCAATGCTACCAATACAGGTAGTACTTCCCCGTAGATGGTTGCACCCAGTATACCTGCGAGGGCAGGTCCGATAACAAAACCGAGATTAGAAGCCATCCCCATTTTCCCAAAGTTTCTGCTCCTGTTTTCATCCGACGAAATATCTGCAACATATGCGTCAGCAACGGATACGTTTCCACCTGTAAGGCCATCAACTGCTCTTGCTAGGAATAGAACAGCCAAGGGAAGAGTTATAACAAAAGTTCCCAATAATGCAGAATTTACATTAAAAAGATCATTAACTGGCAAAAATAAGGCAACAAGGAAAATTATCCATCCAGCAAGTGTACCTATATGACTTACCAACAAAATTTTTCTTCTTCCATAAACATCTGACCATCTTCCCAATAGTGGAGCCCCGATTAGTTGAAACGCTGGATATGTTGCTGAAAGAATACCATAAACTAATGCGTTTCCACCGAAATCAGTAACTAAAAAAACCAAAAAAGGTAGAACGATACTAAAGCCAAGGGTTCCCACAAAATTAATCAACAATAGCGGTAAAATCGAGACTCGTTCTCTGTGTACTGTGGTCACTGTCTATTTGTAAACAAGAGTATTAATTTAAGCATTAATTTAAGATTTTTTGGTATCCTCAATTGTTCTTGTTACAGTCTTGAAATTTCCTAGTGATCCTCACCAAACCTGCCATCGGATCTATTAGAAAAAAATCTGCAAAAATAGCACGGGGAGCGAATTACTTATAAGTATTCTAATAAACTTGTATGCCTATGCATATTACCTCAGATCCAGTTTCATACCTACCCAAGGTCATGTTTTTTACAAAAGGTAAAGGGATTCACAAGGATTATCTTACGAGCTTCCAATTAGCCTTAAATGACGCCCAGATATCTGATGTTAATCTCGTCTCTGTTTCCAGCATTATGCCTTCACAATGTAGAATAGTTAGTGTGCAAGAAGGCAGAAGGCACATTATACCGGGCCAAATTGTATTTAGTGTCATGGCCAGATCTGCTACCAACGAACCAAATAGACTGATTGCCGCATCTATTGGATTAGCTAGACCATCAAACAATAACCATTATGGGTTTCTTTCTGAACACCATTCAACTGGAGAAACAGCTCAAAGAGCAGGTGACTATGCTGAAGATATGGCAATGGAAATGCTTGCTACTACTCTGGGTTTGGCAAATGATCCTACACTCTCGTGGGATGAAAGAAAGGAGGAATGGAAATTATCAGGCAAAATATACCGAACACAGAACCTTACACAATCTGCAGAAGGCAATAAAGACGGTCTTTGGACTACTGTGGTAAGTGCAGCGGTTTTTATAATCTAGCTTCTTCAACCGTCAACCGTCATTAATGTAAAAGGCAATATAACCCCGAGTCGACAAAGGACTGGAATGATTTCGATGTAGAGTTACCTTAGTTTGTAGCTTCTACTTTTCATATCATTTTTAATCAAATATTGGGTACAATTCTATAGATAGATCCTTGGCTTTTGTGAAAAGTGAGTATGTACAAGTAGCCATCAGGTCCAACTTCTAGATCGGTAACACCAGCAAATCCTGTTGCAAACAATGCCTCATTACTTTCCTCTGTTGTATTTGCAATCTTATCAGAAAGCTGGCCGTCGAGTAATAACAAATCCCTATTATTGTCAGCTTTGTTGTCGATGGTATTATTGTTGTTATTATAAGTCAGATCAAAATGATATACGTTACCATTATTAATATCTGCTGCAAACAAATCATATTGGTAGTTTTCACCCAATTGATCACTATCAATAAATCTTATTGCCGTAACACCTACGGTTTGGTTCCATGCAAATTCAGGGTGACTATAAGTACTATTTTCTGAAAGGTGTACAAGATCATTTCCAGAAATAGTATCGACTGGTACATACTTACCTCCAAAATATGTGTCTGCTCTCCAAAACCCTTGAAGTTTATTCCATCCGCTATTGAAACCAGACTCGATCAAGTTAATCTCATCACCAAATCCTGGTCCATTTTCACTATCCCATAGTTTTCCTGTCAACGGGTCAAAATCCATTCCATAGCTATTTCTTATGCCATACGCATAGACACCACTTGAAACCTTTGAAGCATTAAATGGCCCATCTGCGACAGGATTGCCGTCCTTGTCAATTCTGAATACTACACTTGAGTTCTCAAATGCTGCTCCTGTTTTAACATTCTGTGTGTATGTCGAATGATCTTCCAAATCTCCAATAACAACATACAAATTTTCATCGGGGCCGACCAAAACAATTCCTCCATTGTGATGGGTGCCTGGACTAGGTGGAATGCTCAAAAGGAGTTCAGGATTGATTAGCTTGGTGTTACCCAAACTATCCACAGAGATTTCATACTTGTAAAGACGATTCCCAATTTCAGCCGCCCCTTCCTTCTCTACTTCTCCCTGAGCTTCTGTATAGTAAACAAATGCATACGACTTGTTGCCTCCGTTACTATCTTTAGATATGTCAATTCCGAGTAATCCACTTTCATCTTCAGTAGTAACAGTAACATCTAAAACTGGCTCCTGTTGAATGTTTCCATTATGGATTAGTCTTACCTGACCATTATTTTTTTCTAGAACTAGAATATCTGTTGAATTTAAAAAGACCATATTAGAGGGATATTCTAGGCCCTTATAAACGAGTTCAATATTTAAAGCTGAATTATTAGAAACGATGGTTGGAGTTTTCCCTTTTGGCGACGCGGGCGGGGGGGATTTGGTAGAAGGAGACAATTGCTGAGCTGAGGCTTCTGTAAATATTGCTGGGATTGAAACCAATGCTTGGATGCCTATTAGGGAGAAAAAAGTAAAAAAAACCAATGATATTCTAAGATACAATTGTTACACGTAGTCTACTTCTCTCCCTCATTTATATATCGTTATCTTGTTTCGCAAATACAAGAACTAAGGATAGGCCTATTCATCTTCCATTAGATCAATTCATCACTCACTGGACGAAAAGCGAAAGTTGTTCTTAACCCTAGGTACGTTCATGGTTACGATACTCGACGAGGGATTTTCCTATCTTTGAATGTTTGTTGAAGGGAGGGATCTGCCGAAAAAGGCCTTTACGTTTGGACGGTAGAGATAATAGAGAATTACTCCATTAATGGCTATACCAACTATCTGTGCAATGATCCCAGTCACAAAACTATTCGTGTCATCGATAAAGGATGCATTAAACATACTTGCAGTTACTCCAGAGACTATTTGGACTGCGATCGCAATAATTGTTAATATGACGGTTATAATCCAAGCCCATCCCTTTCCTTTTAACAATCCATATGATACAACCGAATATCCAATGCCAACTGCGAAAACTATTGCACCTATCACAATACCGACGCCGCCGAGGAATCTAGCTAGCTCCTGTAATTCTGCTGCATTCTGTAGTTCTTGTTGTTGATGTTGCTCTGGCTGTTGCTGCTGCAGTTGTTGTTGTTGTTGCATTTGCTCTGAAATGAAAACATCAATAGGAACTGATGTAAAGAATGCCCCAAAGGCCAGTAATGAAATCCCTCCAAAAGTCAATATTACTCCGCCAATAATAGTCAGAATGGCAATTATCGTGACCCCGATCGGTCGCATAATTTGTCTTTCCAAATCGTATAATGATTTATTTTTCAAGAACTTGAATAAAAAGGATTTAGAAAATTTGAAACTATTTTTGCTGGTCTAGGATTATTGGATTATTGGTATTGACAGGTTTTCATTTTTGGAGGTCATGGAGGAGTCTTGCATTTACCATTCTCTCTCCAACACAGATTTTGTTCCCTTAAATTTAAAAAAGAAAAAATGAGTCTGGACGGTTATTTGCCCTGTTTGGCCGTAATTTTCTATCTGTTATCCTTGTGTTGAATTCGCTATAGGCTGTCCGTTGAAGGTAATCTGACTAAGAGTGTCTTGATTCAATTTTACTACTTCATCTGGGAGAGGCGCGTACTCTAATTCTGGAGCAAATTGCTGTCCATCAGTTATTGCCCAATTGATGAAGTCTAATAGTGCTGTAGCCTTAGCTTGTGTCATTGATGGATTGTCAGCCATTTCCTTGTTCAATAGCAAATATGAGAAACTAGCAATTGGATATGAATCAGCGCCTTGTGCATTTACTAAAGTGACATTATTCCATGATGCATCTCCTGCTGGTAAAGTCGCAGCTGAAGCGGCTACTGCTGCCTCTGTTGAAGCCAACGTGGGTTCTACGAAATTTCCTGCCTGATTTTGGACGTAAGCATACGGCATTCCCGTAGTCAACGCATAAGCAAGCTCTACATAACCGATAGAATTCTCACTTCCCATGATTCCATTTGCAACTCCTTCGTTTCCTGGCGCACCTAAGCCGGTAGGCCACTGAACTGACTTCCCTTTTCCTATTTGGTCCCTCCATTCGGGACTTATAGCCGATAGATAATCGGTCCACACAAAAGTCGTTCCCGAGCCGTCTGATCTATGCACTGTAACAATGTCTGCATCTGGAAGCGACAATTCTGGATTCAACTCAACAATACGAGGATCATTCCATTTAGTGATCTTGCCAAGGTAGATGTCAGCTAAAACTGGACCTGTTAACTTTAACCCCTTGTCTGGCACTCCTGGTAGGTTGTATGCTGCTACCACAGAGCCTATTGTTTCTGGAATGTGTACTGCACCTGGCTTGTTTGTTTCTTCTTCTGGGGTCAATGGAGCATCAGAAGCTCCAAAATCAACTGTGTTTTCGGTAAACTGTTGTACACCTCCACCGCTTCCGATTGACTGATAGTTGATCGTTGTGCCTGGATCGACTGCTTCATACTCAACCCTCCAAGTATCTATTAGGGGGAACGGGAATGACGCTCCAGCCCCGTTAATAGTTACTGGTCCTTGAGCAGATAGATTGCTAGAATAACTTGCAGGTATGACTGATACCATCACAAGTACCGCAGCAATCATTAATTTAAAGCCCATTTTCGTTTTCATTTGCTTTGGCCTACTCTAAATGATTATTAATCCGTATACGATATGATTGATGTAGTCTATAGATTTCTATGGCGATCATATAGATTACTGTCATACCTGTTTAAGATAGATAATTGGACAAATTCTATATTTTGGACAAAAAGTATCTGTAGTTTCAGTTAAGTAAATTGACCCTATGTGACATCCAGCTTAGCCCTTTAAGACAGATACTAAATATTCTACTTGCCACTTAAAACCAATGACTACCTCCGTATCCATTGCAAAAGATCTATACCGATTCCACAAGCTCTTGTTCCTTATTCGTGAGGCGAAACTCGATTTTCGGGTATCCCATAATATGCTTTCGTTGCAAGGATGCCGTTCTTTTTCAGGTCTATTAGCGTTTTAGTGCGTATTCTAATGCTTATTCCAATGAAAAGCTCAACATATTCTTGCAATATATAAGATGATCAGAAATAGCCCAATTGAACTAGGACCAATTACGCATCCACTGCAAAAGTCCTATCACCGATTCTACAAGTTCTTGGCCTTTACCAGTAAGCCGATATTCAACCCTTGGGGGTATTTCATTATATGCCTTCCTTTCAAGAATTCCATTTCTTTCTAGCTGTTTGAGTCTTATAGCTAGTGTTTTGCTGCTAAATCCTTTCATTGATCTTCTAAACTTTATGTAACGAACTGGATCAGTGGAACAACATAGCGGTATTAAGATTTCAAGTGTTCCTCTTTTAGTAATTAATTCCCTAAGTTTCTCAGTTTCTTTCATAAGGAGCTCAGCATCATAACCTTCAAAGCTGCAAGATTCTTGAAACATAGGAAGAGGCTTTTCTGCTATTGGTGCCCTTAATCGTTTAGTTTTGGCTTTAGTTTCCATAACTACACTCACTTTACCTAGCTTCTCTTGACAACTTAAATAGTTTCTCTAGTAAACATATATTGATGACTAATTCACTAAAAACAAAAGAAAATGAAAGGGACCCGGTTCATGTTGTGACGACTTATGTTGTGGTAGTTCTATTGGAAAGATCGAAAATGAAGAACGGAGGTGTTGCTAAGGACAGAGGAAACTTTGATCACCTAGCACAGCATTACATGTCTAAGTGCATTTCCCCCATTTTTTGACAAGAGTTTTAAGTTTTTGTATACAAAATCAATTACTGGGCCTAGGTCACATTTCTTACCCGATTGTAACTATGTTTATTTAATATTCTCATAATTCCTAGTTCTACCCCTTAAGGATTCTCCTGTGACGCATATTAACACTCATAACTATGATAGATAATTCATTTCCTTCTTTTGTAGGGGTGAAGATTTTCCAGTTAATTTAGAAATTGAGTTTCTTCATAAAGGTTGTATTAGTGGAGTCTGTTCCTGCGCATATCAAAGAGATTTGGCATTATTATCCGTTCTATGTATCTATTCTGTGAATCCATTTGGATCTCAGGTCCAAATTCTTCTCGCATTTCATCTATTTCCTTTTCTGTCATCATTGAGGCGTCAACGATTTTACGAATATGTTCTCTCTTCTTCTTTTTATAATCGGTATACCATAATTCATCATGTTGTTCCTGTAGTTCCATCCATTATCTTTATCATAAAGGAAAACTAGATCTCCTAAAAGAGAAAGTTGTGGAAAACTGGAACGTGCAAATCCCAAATCAGTTTGAATCGCCTGGATGATAGACGCCCAGTATAACTTATCCTGCAATGGCTCTCCGTTTCTCGGATTGTTCGCGCGTTTGAAACCGATCCAGGCCTTGTGAAGTAAACCCCATCCTTGTCCTCTCGTATAACCACTTGGGCAAGGTATCCAACCATCGCCTGTAAACCTACTTAATACCAATTTCCTAGGTTTCTTTTCAAATTCATATCCGTCCGACGTCTTCCTTCTACGGTTTTGGCGCGAGAAATGACGCCTATTGGATCTGCCCCATTTATTTTCAGATTTTATGAGTTTTCCTCTGGATCGAGCCTTTGCCGCAGACATTTTCTTTATTTTACCTATGATGTGCGCCCGTGAGATATATACTTAAAAGCCTTATTTGGAAACAATATCTAGTTTCGCACGCGACAACTTTTTGTTAACCTTATTAAATATATCAATCATAATTATGGTTATATCTACAACATAGAGTGTAAATCTAGAAGTGAAATAATTAGGAATGAATTTACACCTCGCAAATTTTATGGGATACATTTCTGACCAATTAACACCCTAAATCAGGTTATTCGCGCACGGAAAATACTCGTAAGAGTGATTCCAAGAGGTCGTAATTCAGTGTTGATACTCAATTAAATTGATTCTTTCAGATCCAAATTTACGCCAAACCCATGATTTGAACGAAATTCATCACAATCATGAATGTGAAAAATATCAAATGGTATCATTTGGTAACGTCTCGCATGCACAAATACCATCCTTATTAATTCCGCGCGCGGAAAATAATACTGAAATAGACAAGAAAACATGTCAACAGGATCACTACGGCTCTTTGAAAGAAAAAAGATGAAGGGACTGAAGTATCGTAGTCTATAGATTTCTAGACGATCATATAGAAAACATGAATATCTTTTTTAGGACAATGCTATGGATAAATTCTATATTCTCGATAAGGTTTCTATAGTCATTCTCATTAAGTTGTTCATTTAAATCAGTTATGTATATCATAATATAAAAAAAGGCGATAGAATATTCATGAAAAATAAGTCTCACAAAAGTCAAT
>JAATVP010000277.1 GCA_014523625.1 Nitrososphaerales archaeon TH5896 | reverse complement strand
GCTAAATGGTGGCAGTGGGCTTATTCAATACCAAGGGAAGTTAATCCTGCATATGATGACACAGGTAAATACTGTTCAGAAAATCAGCGAGGGCCTGTTTGGTTCTTTCCTGGGACTTATGGCAAATCAGTAATTAGAGAATGCACTGTTCCTACTGGAACAGCAATTCTTTTCCCTATACTTAATTCAGAATGTTCGTTTGCAGAATTTCCTGAATTCAAAACAATCACGGATTTGAGTATTTGTGCAAAAACATTTCAAGACCAGGTTACTGACCTGCATGCTAGCATTGACGGTCAAGAGATTCCAAAAATAGAACTAGAAAAATATCGTACACAGTCGCCCCCGTTCAATTTTACTCTGCCCGAAAACAATATCTTAGGTCTTCCTGCAAATACAACAACCTCTGCGATTTCAGACGGCAATTGGGTGTTTGTAAAACCACTAAATCCTGGCAAGCATGATATTAGTTTTATGGGAGATGTGACTAGTATTGATAAAAATACTTCTGCGGAATCCTTTGCATTTCCATCTGGATGGAATTACAGCACAACTTACGAACTTATTATCAAATAATCAAAGGTGGGCTCCTTTGGTTATCCTTGTCAGTCAGATCTTGATCTTTAGTTAGATAATAAGATCAGAGACTGAGACGTACTACAGGTCTTGTTGGTAATCGCCGGGCGACCTCCACGAAACCTTCGGCCAAGAAGACGGATAATATACCGGGATAAAGGTCCCCTCGCGAAATCCCTTGGTCTAGATCGAATGGATAGCCTTCAATCCACTCTGCCCCCTGAGATTGGGCAAATAAGACTGCTTCTCTTAGCAATAGCCGAGAAAGTCCTCGACGACGGAACTTTTTCCGAACCACAAAACAAGTCACTGACCATACTGGGCGATTATCCACTGCCGAAAAAAACCTAGATCGCCTGAGACGGTCGTATTTACTTCGCGGAGCTATGCCGCACCAGCCAGCGGGTTCGCCGTTGCTGTAAGCAATAATCCCGAGAGGTCCATAATTGCGTATTGTTTCGAAAAACCACCTACGATTTGCTTCTCCCCAATTGTCTTCACATGCCTTTTTCGGGAGGTGCCAAAAAGCACAAAAGCAATTCCTCGCATCAGCACAATCATCGAATATTTTTTCGATATCTTCTTTAAGTTTAATTGATGCAGGGTAACATTCGATAGTTTTAGGCAGGAGATCATATCCAACAATCATAAGTATATGTTTTTTCTTAATTGTACTATTATAGACGCAGACACGATCTTAACACAGGCTGCGACGATATTCAGGGTTTAAGATGCTGCCTCAATATAACCTGGTTTTTGCTGACTGATCATTTTCGATAGTCCATTCATATAGTTCTTGGCAAATGTAGTAATTGGTTGTGAGGAATACCAGATACACCCAAGAACTTTACAATCGTGACAAGTTCTGGCAATGTCCCACTGGGGGGCACTCCAAATTTCTTCTATGCTTTGTTCAAGCAAATTGTAGGTATTTTCTGGACTATTAAATTTCCAACATGGAACCAAGACTGTACCATTACCATTAACAAAGATACTTTTCCATACTCCACACTCATCAAAAAGCCCTCTTCCATGTTCTATTATTTGCTCAAAGTACTGTGGTGGGATCATTATTTGAGGATAGGTGTGTTTTTTTCCATAATCAAGGATACTTTCGCAAACCCTGACCATTGTCTGTCGATCCGGAAGTAGAGAATAACTAACGTCAGATCGATCTTCTACAAAGGTAAAAGAAACAGCATTTGAGCCTAATTCCTTTGCTCTCTCAAAATAGGACTGGTTGATAAATTCCTCAGTATTATACTTAGTTATAACGCTATTAAAGTAGTGTGGGATCTTATAATCAACCAAAAGACGTAGATTGTTTATTACTCTAATATATACTTGTGGAGAAACACCACGTATTTTGCAGTACGACTCTTCGAATACTGAATCAATACTGCAAGTTATAAACTGAATATATTTCTTTAATTCTACAAGATCGATATTGTGAAGTAATGAACAATTGGTGATCAGTGTAATAGGAATTTTTAGCTTGTAGATGTGCCGAACAAGTTCCATAAAGTCAGGACGACTAGTGGGTTCACCCCCTTCAATGATGGACCAAATACAATATTTTGAAACCTTATCAAAAATTGATTTCCATTGCTCTGTAGTCAAGTCATTTTTCTTTGCCAAATCTATTTGACCAACCTTATCAGCATCTCCGAAAGGACACATTGGGCAATAGAAATTACAGTAATGTGTTAAACTGAATACTGCAATTAAAGGACGCCTTCTTCCCAAGACTCTGTTGCCCGACCAATTGCCTAGAAGCTTGATCGTACGCATAGTGTCGACTGGCATGAGGTTACCATCATCATAGCAGCATATTAAGTTGCTGTTGAAATTGGTTGAATTTGTGATGCATTATACTTTAATTCTTCATAAAATTTGAACTTCTGAGATATGCTAATCTAAAACATGTTTGAATTTGTGCAGCCTAAGCATTCTTTTTCCAACATCGATGCTTCCTTTTTTAACATATTTCGTAATGACTACACTTAAGAATCATAGAAAAAGGTAGGACGAGAAAATGATTTTTCCATATTCTCCATAATCCCAAAATTCAATATTCTTTTTATCCAAGTCTTCTATAACCTTGAATGTACGATGAGTCAGTCAATGAAGAGACCATTTGGCATTACGATCATAGCTATTTTGGCCATAGTGAGTGGTGTGGTATTAATTTTTGGAGGTCTATCATCCTTAGTATCAGGAGCATTCTTTGCGTCAATATCTATTGAAAATGTCCTGACCGAGATACAGCAACAAGAACAGCAGCCGCAAACGCTTGATGTAGCAGAGTTACATGCTCTAGTCCAATTGCTTGGAAGCAGTAGTATAGTCATGGGAGCGATTGTATTAGTAATTGGTATAGGATATTTAGTTGTAGCCTATGGTTTATTTAAAGGAAGAGAATGGGCAAGGACTATTATAGTAATACTGACTACAATATCAATCATAGTCCAAATAGTATTCATTATAACAACAAGCATGCTCAATACCGCAATGCATCACGATGCGAATACCTCGTTATATCATTTAGTTGATCAAATTATTGGAATAGCGATTAATGGAATTATTCTCTATTATCTTTATCGTCCATCTGTAAAAGAATACTTCAAAAAAATCCAGCCCTAGTGAATAATTTGAGAATTATTCACTTCCCACTCTTCTACTTTCACGTCTTCGCTGTCAAATGACTAAGAATCTTATGGCTCTGATCGATTATGCTATTTCTTCAACTTTTACTTCCATTCCCACTCTTCTGCTGATAGGTTACCCTCTCTATCTATTTCAAGCTTAAAGATGGTCATCAGGTTATCCATAAATGCAAGGTCTCCTGTTGAAGGTGTGTTCCAAAATCCTACTCCGCGGGATAAGACCTTGCCCTCTTGGGTTAGCTGTCCTACAACTTGATTAGTCCAGGTTGCTACTTCACCGTCCATTGTCATTATGAAACCTTGTCCTTTACTATTAAAGGCTCCGTTAGCCTGAAGGTTGCTTACAGTTGTTCCTGTATTTGTAAAGTTTATGGAATCATTTATAGTTCCATTAGCAACAAAAGTAAATTCTAACTGTGGTTGTGGCGTAACACTCAATACTCTTTGTCCGATAACCTTGCCTTTCTCCACAAAAAATGGATCTCCTATGGAAATTGTACTATTGGTACTATTAATGCTTGCATATATTCTGTGCGAGTCCATCTCTGGAGGTGTAGATGTAGTAGCTAAACCAAGCATCGCAAGGACCAATGCTGCTGCAATATTGATAACAATCACTTTTTTGTCATTGCTCACGTTACCATTAAAAATTGCTCTATTTAAATTCGTTATCTATAATATTATGATCTTTACGGTGATTTGAGTCCGGCGCATTTCAGGCGTAAGTATGAAAGACATTTAAGAAATTGCATGTATGTAGTAATATTGCAAGCAGATGATAGCGTAGATTATGGAAGTAAAAAAAAATTCATTTGCATTGTTACATTTCTGCCTCTGAGAAGCTGGAGGTACATGATACCTTTTCAACTAATGACGTCGAAAGTATTAAAACAAGTAAAGCAAAATAAGGGAGTAGCCAATTATGCAATAAAGGCTAATTTCCTTAAGAAGCATTTTTGGACATTTTTTATTTGGGAGGAAAATGATCCACTTAGCAAGTTTGTATTGTCAGAACCTCATGCTTCTGCCGTCAATAAGTTCAATGAATGGGCTGGTGAGGGTTCCGCATTCGTAGAATGGAGTAGCGAAAGTGAGCTGATTGATTGGAGAGAAGCATTCAAAAGGCTTGAGGTACCCACGTTCTATTACAAGGGGCGGCGTGAACCATGTCTTTAACTATTCTCTCCGCAGCTCCCACACAACCATTCCAAATCGAATGGAACATCCAACTACTATGTTCAAACTTGCAAACGACTAGTCAGAATATCCTAGATAGTCTATAATGAAAAATTAGTTCTGAAACTACGAATCTGTTTCTTTGTCTAGAAACAAGGTAGTGCGATCAAGACGGAATGTAGATCCACAAGAACCTGATCGAACTACCATGGTTTCGGGGTACTGCACATTACTATAGTAAAATCAAGTATAAGTCCTTTTTGGAACATTGAAAAGATAAGGGTAGGACGACCGTGTTTGGAATAATGAGCGAGCGAAAAGGGTCGTCCTATCACTCATGAATCTGTTCTTGATAGCTCAGATCTACAGTATGAACAAACATTAAAGCCATTCCGGAACATGGTTATCCGTGAAAAAGAGGGCCGCCAGTCAAAACTTATGAATGTTAGAGACTCGTCATCACACTTTAAGTATTGTTTTACCTTAATATAACCACATGGTATCCAATCAAAAGGTTTCTATTGTCACCGGTAGTTCAAGTGGCATTGGATTAGAAACTGCACTTATCCTCGCACGAAATGGATATTTTACATATGCAACTATGCGTAACCCGGAAAAAGACGCACCGATAAAAAATGCGTTGAAAAAGGAAAACCTTCCCATTAAGGCTATACAGCTTGATGTTATTGATGATGAATCACTAAAAAATGCAATTGACCACGTAACTTCTGAAGCTGGCAGGATCGATGTCCTAGTAAATAACGCTGGTTACGGGCTCGTTGGCGCGTTGGAAGAGCTTTCTATGGAAGAGATTAAGGCTCAGTATGAGACCAATCTATTCGGACTAGTGAGAGTAATTCAAGCAGTCCTCCCTACGATGAGAAAGCAAAGGTCTGGAAGAATTCTAAATCTGAGTTCTGGAGCTGGTCTCTTTGGTTATCCAGGAGGTTCAGCCTACGTAAGTAGCAAGTTTGCCGTTGAGGGACTGAGTGAATCTATGGCATATGAATTAGAGCCATTTGGAATAAGGGTGATCTTAATAGAACCTGGGTTTGTTCAGACCAACTTTGCAAATTCAATGGTGATCGCCAAGAAAGCGCAGGATCCGACCTCACCATATTCTCAGATGATGCAAAGAATAGCGGCCAGTTCCAGCGAACTAGCAAAGAGTGGATCTTCTGCAGACTTGGTTGCAAATGATATCTTGGATGCTGCTACAAACCCAAATCCTCGTCTTCGATATTTGGTAGGCAAAGATGTAGAAGCATGGGCAGCCAGCAAGAAGAGTATGGACGAAGGTGAATTCTTTAATATGATCAAGAAGATTTCGACATGACTGCATTTCCTTACTAACCTAGTGAACCATTTAGGTGAAAAACGCGATCGGTAAAGACTTAGAAATTGGTGGCCTTGGACGTTAAGTTAGGAAAATCGAGTCTAAGGCATCGAAATCTCCTGAGGATCAGCCATTGTACGGAGTATGGCGCCGACGACGCCCATCAGTCTAATCGCCTATGAAAGCAATTTTATTTGCATCTTGAGTTATTATTCTAGAAATATTGCAATGCAGATATGCAACTCGTATTACACAGTATCG
>JAATVP010000044.1 GCA_014523625.1 Nitrososphaerales archaeon TH5896 | reverse complement strand
TTTTTCCGCTGAAAGCGTTTCAATTACTCCTAGAATGTTACTCTACAATAAATCTAGGACTTGCAACGGTTTGAGTCGTGTGATCAAACAGACTCTCAATCTCGGCCAATCTATCCATACAATCCACATCATTCCTCAGATCGAGATATAATGAATCGGATTTTATGGCTTCAAGTAGTTCAAGCACCTGTTCATTAGTTACGCCATGCTTGATATCGTAATTTATTTGCCTGCAAACTCTTGTTATTCCGCCATATCTCCTGTGCTGCCTCTTTTCCCATGCAGTTGCATTCTCAGGGAGACCTTTTATGTACTTGATAACGGTTTTCTCCATATGCTGTATATGCCATTCTTTCATGGGAAAACTATTTTGGATCAAGATTATCACTCATACTCTCTATTACTCATAGAGGTATATAAAATGACGCTGGATTGCTGGTTTGTGGGGTACGCGAAGTGCTATACTTGAGTTCGATGAGCTGCCTCTTTTCAATACCTAGCTCTATTTTGTATCTAAAATGCCCGGTAGCACTCAGGCATACAATGTTTCTTTGCCCTAAACACTACCTAGTCTATATTCATAATTATCTCAATTCTTATGTATACTTCTTGGTAAGAGCTATCTAAAGATAATGAAAACTAACGGAAATGTTTCCCCGAGGTAAGATGAATTAATTATTAATTGTTAATAGTTACCATATTATAGGATCATGTATCGTGGTGATGATCAATGCATCGAGAGCAAGAGGTTGCATTCTTGATCAATTTGCTTTAAATTCTAACTTTTATTGAAGAACAACGAATATACTGAAAAGTGTTGTACACTCCAGGAATATTGTGATGTTCTTGTAGTCCACGAGAGATTCAAAAACTTTCGAGAAGCGAAATAAAAGGGATTCATGAATATCTGTTGGTCGGTACAACAAGAAGGTACTTTAAACTATCCGTTGATCAACTTTAGATTTTTAACTGATTCGAAGTTTTTTATTCCATAGGTAAATATATCCCACACCTATAATAGTGTAAGTCGTATCAAGTTTGTTTGGGAAGAAAAAAAGCGGTTCCAACGGTGGTGGGAGTGCCAAGGTTAAAAATAAGAAGAAAAGCGGCAGCTATTTAGATGCTTCAAAAAAGAAGCGTCAAAAATATCTAATGATAATAATACCCATTATAGCAGCAGTGGTAGCAGTTCTGGTTATTACAGGTACTAGATATTCGTCAGAGCTAAATAAGTTCGGCACCGTTGGTTCTGCACATGAGCATGCTGCTTTCATCATTAACGTAAATGGTACACCTATCGATTTTAGTCAACCTCAATATCAGGTCCAGTCGAGACTTATCCACGTTGAAGGAGGAGACGGATTTACTTTACATCGACATACTGATAGAGTACCCTTTGGCGAATTTCTAAGGAGTGAAAAAATGAATCTAGAGGATAGCTGCTTCTCAATTTCCGAGCAAACTACTGATCAGCAGGGTCAGCCACAGGAACAACAACAAGAATACTGCACAAATGGGACGGAACAATTGAGAGCCTTTGTTAACGGTGAAGAGTTAGAGTCTCCCTCATCGTTAGGTGAGTACATACTAAAAGATGACGACAGAATCCTATTGATATATGGTAATCAAACAGCTGACCAGCTTACTCAAGCGCTGGGTGAATTGGAGCAAGTTCCTATCTTGAAAACATGACTTAAAATTTTGAGAAAGCACTTGCTTCCTCGACCTTCTTCTATTGGACCTCTGAATTCAATGGATTGCACACAGGTCTTTCAGATAACTTCCAGTGTCAAGTCGGGAGAATATTGATATATCTAATTTCGCTCCTGGGTTCATTATTTTTCTGATCTCCTCTCCAGCATCCTTCTCCTTCCACCATGTCTCACCGAATTTGTCAATAATATACCTCTCAAGTTCGAAAGCTCTCACAGCGGCTATGAGGTAACTTGGGATATACATTATCGCTTCAGGTAAAATATGGTGCAAGAGCCAATATTCCCCAGGCATATCAATCCCCAAATAATTCCGCATTAGTCTAGAATAAAGGTCAGAGGCCCCATCATTATCCAACCTCCTTTCCCAATATTCTATCTTCATCAAACTATTCGCGGTATAGAATGTGATGAAGTAGAGATCCATGAAATTGTTCTTGGCGATTATCCGGTCAATTTGGATGTCACTTTTGGCGTCAGATCGAAGAGAGTTGAGATAAGAAGGATTCCTAGATAGCCTCTCAAGAAACATGGAAAATATCTCGGCAACACCCATAGAAATTCGATACTTGTCAGAGTAACTGCAGCTATTATCGATTGAAGAGGCATGGATCGCATGTCCTGTTTCGTGCAAGCAGCCCTGAAAATCGAAGTAAGGACTTTCCCTCTTGTAGAGCACACGTACGTCAAAAGGAATCTCTACGAAGAAGCAGATAGGAGATGGGTATTTGTCTTTTCTGTTTTCAGTATCAAATTGAATATTAGACAGATTAAAATTCATCAATTTCAGTGTCCTCTTTACCTCTTCTACTGGATCCAAGTACGAAAATGCTTCTTCGATATCAGAATAGATTCGATTTCTGAAAAAATAAAAATCGTCGTAATATTCAGGATCCCTATTCAACAGTTCCTTACTCGCATCCAGCAAAGCTTTGCGAAAAGGAATCTTTGCCCTCTCACCTAGTGATTCTACAAACTCAACGAGGGCATCGCGTTTAAAATTCTCATTAATCATATAAGCTGAGACAGGAGTTAGGCTGCATCCAAGATTCGACTGGGCTACTTCTGAATATTCATCATATGTTTGATTTATCTTTGAGAATCTCGATTCAACTATTGATGATATCTTTTTTGTCATCTCAATGAATTCGTCGAAAACTTCCTTTCTCTTTAAATCTTCCTTCTCTAAGCTGTTGAACTGTCTCCAATTACTCCAATTTACAGGAACCCCACTGAACATGTGCTTATTTGAAACAATATCTGTATTTCGCAAGCGATGGATTTCGAGTTCTTGAGCTTTTGTTTTAGAATAGGCGATATCTTCGACAGCACCAAGAAATAATGACTCATCTTGGTTTGTAAATAGCTCAATGTATGTCTTTGAATTCAGTCGCCTCATTTCTGCAAGCTGTACTATGAGCTCTTCGTTATGATCGATGCCCGCATATTGCTTGCATTCTTCATCAGTCTGGCAGACATAGAGCATTTCATCTAGCTTACACCATTGTTTGAAGTTCATCCTATCTCACAGGAATATGATATATTAGAAGATTCTGATTGCACCGTGAGAGGCAATATTCAACTCCCCTATATTGCCGATCGTCCTGAAAAGCATGTCTTGCAAAGTTCTTGCGTATCGACTAAAATATATTCGCAGTTTGCAGTGATAATGAACAAATGCAGTAGTAGAAAAAATTGACTAAGGCTACATGAAAGATCTATCTAAAATTGTATATGTGGTGCAAATCTGTCTGGCTATTCCCTAATGGCCTCAAGTGAAGATACAACATCCCAAATCTTCGTCCGGATATGAGATTGCACATGTCTACTATATGTAAGCTCTTCCATTATACTTATGGCATTAGCAGCACGAACTGACATGCTGCCATTATTTTCATCCTTTAGCATTGAGTTAGCTTCTGTTATCAACCTTTTAATTCTCTTTGGGATCTGAATATCCTTTTTTATTGTTTCCAAGGTTTCAGTAGAATGTGTTAATCTTTCCTGATTTTCAAGAATCTTTTGTTCCTTCAATTCTTGTCTCGACGGCTTTTTTCGTCGACTATCATTGGGCTTAGAGGGCTTTTCTGCATGTGAATTGTCAGGATAGGACATGCCGATATGATGCATTATTGATGAATTAAAATCTTTCACTTATCTTTTTCTACAAGTTTGAATCCATTCGTGTTTGTCTTTACCCAATTGTCGACTTAGATATTTGCCTTGGTTGTCTAACACATTAGATTCTGGCAGCAGATTCAGTTGTTCCAGGTTCCTATACCCTCATAACAGGATCATCTGACAAAATTAAAGGGGTAAGAATGGTCTGTTCGTAATACCTTCAAGCTTAACTAATTAATGCTTTTTCCACTGAACTTTATGAGCGTCCTCGTGACATTTTTCTGAGCAATAGTAGTCGTCGCACATGTAACAGGACCCTGGATAGTCTTGTACTTTCCTACCACATGATGAACAGGATA
>JAATVP010000276.1 GCA_014523625.1 Nitrososphaerales archaeon TH5896 | reverse complement strand
GTTCAGTATCTTACCTGGAATGCAACAAATCAGTCACATTCTCATAAGCCTCTTTCAACTTAGGAACAGTGTTATATTTCCAAAGTTCCTTCATGGTTATCCATTTAAATTGATCATGTTCTCTACTAAGGATTACTTTTCCGCTTTTTGATTGGAAAAGGAATGGATGGACATTATATGAGATATCTGGATTTTCTGGATCTATTACCGCTAGCAGGTCGCCTGATCTCATTAGTTTTATTGTGCTGCTATCCAAACCTGTTTCTTCATAGACTTCTATAATGGCTTGGCTAAGCGGATCTCTATTTTCTATGTAACCACTCACAGCCCCCCATTTTTCCTTCATAGTTTTCACACGTTTGCTTCGTCTAAGGATTAATATTTGACCATCAAATTCCAAGAATGCGGTTACCACGTCGATCCCTGCGGGGTTTGACATCCTTATGTCAAGATTCAGAGACATGCCTTATAACATTGTCTAACATTACACATTAAGACATAACTATCAATGCGTTGGACCGTTAGAACATGGGAATTTTATTTTACCCTCCCTCCTAAGTCTCGGTTTTGTCTGGATCTCAACCTGTTTGGAACTGGTTTTCAAGAGGAGTTGGGATTGGATCAATCATATTCTGACTACTTCCAGATCAGTTTTCTGTATGGTATCTAATATGCTCTTTTTATATTTTCCAAGTCCCTTCCAATCTAAAAGAATATGGGTTACCCTTTCCGTGCTCCTGGCTATCATTTGCTGAATCATCTTGTCGTCAATAAACTGCAAGTTATTTTTGGTGGCAATGTATGCTACAGAAAAATCTGTCTCTCTAAGTATCTTGTTTAGTTTTTCTGGATAATGTGTTCCTCCTAGAGCCACGGCTACTTTACTAGAACTTCTCGCATAGAAGGAGGATGAAGCATCTAAAATGCTATTGCAGACTACTCGAGCGGCATTGGGGTCCTTCCACTGTTCTGGTCCAGAACCAATTTCGACAAAGATGATAGGTCCATTAAGAGATGTGGGCCCGTGGTGTGTCGCTTCTAAGGTAATTTGGTAATCGGATACAGAATCTCGGTTTCTATACAATTCATAATAATAAGCCTTCAAAAAGGATGGATTCACCATTCCCAATTCAAATGACTTACCGCCATACAAAGTATCTTGGGAAAAATTACCCGTCGAATGACATGTAAGAGAAGCTATTCCGCTTGCTGACCTATGTCTTGAAAGAAAGACAAACGAAGTTGGTCTATCACTAACGTTGTAATCCTCAAGGAGGAGCAGATCCTTATTAGTTACGTAAAGCGTAACATTCCGATATTTGGACGATTCATAGACCTGAGGATCACTACTTGACATCTGAAAATCCTTGTTTGATGTCAAGTAATTTACCATGTTAATACCCGCTTCATCCTTTAAGGCTGCAATTAGCGCGATATTTTCTTCCATGAGATGGGTGGGAGAGTACCTACTATAAATTCGCTAACAGCGGTTCAATTAATGGCCGAACATTAGGTCCTGAGTTCAATTTGCCCCAATGAATCGAGAATTTAGAATTTAAAGCTCGAGATTGACAAAGGTACACCAGGATTATGCGACGTAAATTTATAAAATGCAACAATATACCGTAGATACATTCGCTAAATGGATGCTAATTTATTTGACGTTCATAGTAATATAGATAAGGAGAATCTGGAGGGTAGTGGTGGTTCTACGAATGTGTCCGAAGATGCCAACCTAGAAAGCATGGCCTCAGAAGGTGTTGGGGATGAAACTCCTAGCAGCACGCACGAAAGCAATATGGTAAACGAATCGGTGCTGGCCGAACCTATCGATAAGACTAATGAACGCGCTACAGAAAATGTCACAAAGTCCAAATTTTTTGCCATAAGGATCACCGGTGGCCAGGAGCGAGTCGTCGCCAACATTTTACACACAAAAATTACTACAAAGAAATTGAAAATATTTTCGATTTTAGCGCTGGAAAATTTCAAAGGCTACATTATAGTTGAGGCACCGGACGCAAATGTGGCGTATGAAGCGCTAAGTGGAGTGCGACACGTTCGCGGACAAATACGTGGGGAATTGCCTTTCAAGGATATAGAGGGTTATCTTGTAAAGAAACCTGTAGTAACTGATCTAAGCGTAGATAATATGGTAGAAGTGGTAGCCGGACCGTTCAAATCCATGAAAGCAAAGGTAATCAGAGTAGATTACGAGAAACAGGAGGCAACAGTAGTTCTTCTCGACTCACCATACCAAATTCCAGTGACCGTTGATGCGAACTATCTCCGCAAATTGATTCAATAAGTCCAAGTCATTGGTTTAAAACCAAATTAGAACTTCAGATTTCTGACCAAATAAATGGTCAGTTAGAATGGCATAATCAATTTATATCCAGGCATATCCTTTTGTTCCGGTATATGGGTGAAAAGAAAAGTATTTCGGCTCTTGTGAGCGGTGGAGAAGCCAGTGCAGGTCCTCCTTTGGGCCCTTCGTTAGGTCCAATGGGTCTTAACGTATTACAAGTTGTAAATACCATTAATGAAAAGACTCGAGACTTTCCTGGTATGAAGGTACCTGTTAAAGTCGAAGTCGATACCGAAACGAAGCAGTTCACCGTAGAAGTAGGCATACCCCCGACTGCTGCCCTTGTTGCAAAGGAAGGTGGATTTACCAAGGGATCTGGTACATCAGGAACCGAATATGTAGGTGATTTGCCAATAGAGAAAGTTGTGAAAATAGCAAAGATGAAACTGGACAGTTCCTACGCGATTGACATCAAAGGAGTCGCTAAGGAGGTGGTCGGATCCTGTTTAAGTATGGGAGTAAAAGTAGATGGAAAATTTCCCAAAGATATTTTCGCTGAGATATCCAAAGGAAATTATGATGATAAGCTTGTATAGATTAGTTTCCTGATTTAACATGAATTGTTGAAATGCGATTTAATTTGCATCAATTATCTGATATTACCTATTTCTCTTTAGCGATAACTGGGATTGAAACATACGTATCTGAATCTGCTATAACTGAATAACTGTCCCCTTTGGGAGTCTGTAATTTATCAAGTATAGCCAACCCGAAGTTTGCTGCAGAATTTCTTGAGATATCTTTTGGCTCGGCCAGGCCCCTTCCTATTGCTATGACCCGACCATCCGAATCATAAAGTGTAGCAATAGCAATCGAGTTATTAGCGATAGTAGGTCCAGAATTGAATATGACGCCATTGATATAATAGAACCCTAAAATATCTTGTCTGGACGAGTCTACTTTAATTTGAAGATCTACCGGCGGAGGAGTTCTAACTTCTGTTCCATTTGCATATAGTTTGAAGTCCTCTACCTTATTGACGGTATTCTGGTCTAAGAAAAGAATTTCGAAAGGGGATACAAAACTAGGATTGATGGTTCTTAATTCAACCGATCTTTTATACTCATTCATGATTTTGCCTTCTGAATCAAAAAATGTAGCCCCAATAGTGACATTCGTCATAGCTTTGCTGCCAATGTTCTTCACTTCCCCAAGAACATGCATAATCTTATTTTCATCCACATAGTTGTAAACATGATTTATTTCGAGATTTTTTTGCGTAGAAGAATATGAGTTAAGCATCGTAAAAGACATGAGGATTGAAATAAGAATCCCGAATAGGAGAATTTTTCCATCCATGCAACTGTATCTAAGTTTAGCGAGAGCTTTCTAAAAAAGGCTTCAGGATATTAACGTATTAAATAACTATGTTAATCATAAGATAAATAAAGGAACAACCCGTTAGTAGCTTAAGACGAGGACATGGATGACAGAGCGGCAAATCACCAGGATGATGAAAATATGGCAAATGACAATGACAATGACGACTATGATTTATCCACAACTGCAAGAGAAAATTTGTTGACATTAATGGATACATTCATTCAACAAATTCTCAATATTAGAAAAACACTTTTGGGTGTTTCAGTCTCCGCTTTGATCTTGGCCCCTATTGCTATCGGTCTCTCTGTGTACTTGATAAGACATCCATCTTTCTTTGCTATATTGGAAATAGAGAACGAGTTTGGAACTGTATTAAGCGTATTATTAGGTTCCGTAATTATAATTTCTAGTATCTGGTTTTATGCTGGAATAAAGCAATATAGAAAGATCGGTTCATGGAATAGTCGATACAATGCTTACATAAATGAGAAAAAGGAGATTAATAGAAAGATTTCAGCTCAGTTTGGGTTGGAATAAATTGTAATTCAACAATTACAGGTACATATAACTCTGGTATTAATTTTGTATTAGCGCTATTTTTAGAAGCACAGCCCTTGTGTACACAAAGTCTAGTCCTTGCTTACGTTGAATCGGTGGTCGGCACGTCTTCTTCGCGGAAACATCTTCTCATAAGGAGCAAGAATACTATTAAAAAAACTTAAACCTTCAGAGGTAGTCATGTAGACACTAACTGATTTCTTACCGATCAATCTTTCCTTTCTTGTAATTAGATTGTTTGATTCCATTTCATCTAGAATCACTTTATGTTTCTTTAGGTTTAGACCACAGAAACTTATCAATGCTGTCTGGTTTAATTCACCATATTCGGCAAGTTTCAAAATAATATCCTCAACTATATAGATCCTGTCTCTGTATGATACTGTTGAACCAGACAACGTATGTGACTCTCTTGAAGCATCCGATATGGTATATAGGTTACCCTAGACTAATTCCGTAGATATATTTGTCCAATGTACTGTTACCACTTATCTGATATTTCAAACAGCAAGATCTGGAAGCCCTTAAATGAATTTGTCCGGAATTGTTTAGCATAATAAGATTTTGACCTCCAAATATAAACTTGACCGCCATTATACACTTTCAAATCTATTTCTTGCCGAGCATACTAACCTGGGCAAGAAAAGCCGTAAGCTGAATATCGGCATGTGCACCTACGCTAAGTCGGTAGTCGTACTCGGCCATAAGCTCAGCAAATTTTCCCGGGTCACTTAATTTCATTGAGAAAGCTTCTTGGGCCGCATATTTTAAGAAGTCTTTTTCTGACATACCAAATACTTGGGTCAATTCCAATAGCAATACTCTGGCTTCATTAAACTTACCTGCGAGGGCGAGCTTTATCACCTCGCCTGCCCTTGCTCTACCAGACAGACCAATTGACAATTCGACTTTCTCAGAGGTTATATTATTATTAGTAGCTGCGGATTGTAGAATATTGATAGAATGGCGAAGATCTCCTGAAGTAGAATCATAGATTCTAGAGAGGGCCTTAACATCAAATTCTATTCCTTCTTGTCTACAGATTTCTGATAAATGATCTACCACTTCCTGTTTAGGCAATCGGGTGAAGCGAAATATTACACATCGACTTTGTATAGGTTCTATGAGTTGGGAAAGATAATTGCATATGATGATAAAGCGCGTAGTCCTTGAACTATCTTCGATAATTCTTCTCAATGCAGTCTGAGCTTCAGAAGTCATCTCGTCAGCTTCATCAAGAATTATGATGCGATAAGGCTTATCATCGCTATCAGTGGTAGAGGAAAACTTCATTACAGCAGCGAATTCCTTAACACGCTCACGAACCATCTTTATACCGCGCTCGTCTGAGGCATTCAACTCGAGCGTATCCCTTCTCCAATTTTCCCCCAGCAATTCTTTGGCGATGCACAAGGCTGCCGTAGTCTTGCCAACTCCGGCCGGTCCTGCAAATATGAAATGGGGTATTTCATTAGGTTTCTTGATAAGATTTCGGAGTCCTCTGATTATGTCACTTTGATTTGCTATCTGTTCAAGTGTAGAGGGACGGTATTTCTCTACCCACATTAAATTTGATATAATTTGATGCTTACTGGACATGAATTTCTAAGCGGATTGTTGAAAGTCAAAAACAGAATATTAGCATTACTGTCCATACGTAATTTGGAGGGTCTATGACCTGTACTGCAGCTTACCTGAGCTAAGCTTCACTTGGCAGTTTTATTAAACATTGCATTTAATTATTAGATGCTTTTTCGTGAAAATGCCACACAAATAAGAGCATGACGTATCCTCATCTAATGGTAACAAAAATATTATAATTGACGCATTTACCAGACGTGTCTGTAAGTTACGAGAGTGTGTGTAACTCAATTGAAAAATTTATCAAGCATGAATTGCATGAGGCCAAACGTGACAAAGTGATTGTTGGTCTAAGCGGAGGACTTGACTCATCGGTTACAGCTTGTTTGGCTGTCCGAGCGTTATCAAATAAAAATGTATTTTCAGTAATACTGCCTGATTTACCTATAACTCCAAATTCGGATATAGATGACGCAGTTGAACTCGCGAGTAGTCTGCACATAGAACATAAAGTTATGAATATTAACGATATCAAGTCGGAGTACCTTTCTTTTCTTCCCAGGGACACGTACGCGGAGGGGAATCTAGCTGCCAGAATAAGAATGAGTATCCTATACTATTACTCGTTCATCTACAATGGACTAGTTTTAGGAACATCAGACAAGAGTGAGTTACTGCTTGGGTATTATACAAAGTTTGGAGACGGCGCGGCAGATTTGTTTCCTCTGGGAGATGTCTACAAAACTCAGGTTAGGAGTCTAGCCGAATATTTAGAA
This sequence comes from Nitrososphaerales archaeon TH5896, assembly GCA_014523625.1. Classification (GTDB taxonomy): domain Archaea; phylum Thermoproteota; class Nitrososphaeria; order Nitrososphaerales; family Nitrososphaeraceae; genus TH5896. Next base: position 2,705 of record JAATVP010000276.1, on the reverse strand, counting down.
CTCCCACTTTCAATCCGACAAAAGAAAAGTAGCCCTCGCTTATGGAAAGACCAAACGGCTGAAGAGGAGCTTGGGGCTAATTACGACGAAATTGATGAAATTCTTAAGAATCTGGAATCTACAGACTCAAGAGATACCGGAGATAAGCATCATAGTTTTAAAATTTCAAATAATAGGCTAGCTAGGATAGAACAAACAATCAAAAGAAATGCTCATAAGGCAAAGCCATCAAAAATATGTAAAATTGGCTGGAGTTTCTAAGAAATGTTGAACCAACAATTCCAAGTGCAGATTCTTGGTTTATGATCAAAAATGAGACTAATGGGGAGTACCTCTTTAGAATCTATAGATGATTATCATTAGCAGTAAGGGGTTAAAGTCAAACCACTACAACAATGGTTTGCTACTATACCACTATATTCCCACAATTGATTGTTCATCGTTCTTTAATATATTTGGAATATAGGTTTTCTAAAAAACAGAACGGTGGACCCTTATTAACTAAGCATGAAATACTTCAGCGGCATATTCACATTATTGAAAGTTCTGCGTAAGAGAACCCATTTATCTAGCTAGTACGAATGGAGTTCTATTTTATGTAGTTTTAATTCTTTCAACGTTCCAAACAACTCTGAACATTTTTCGCACTTCCATTGATTCGCTCTGGCCTGCTCGTAGCTATTGTAAGTAGCATCCTTACTTTCATACCTTCTTGTTCTGAAATTGTACACAGACTGATTATAGTTTACCCTGTACTTCAATTTAGAAAAGTCAATCAATGTGTTTCTTACTTTAGCAGCATCTTAAAAACTATATGTCACTTATATGAATAAAATTTAGTGGTAACATTGAAAGTAGTGTTTAATCAGAAAGACTTTCATTGTAAAAATTGTGGGCATTTTTGTTAAGTCTAAGGTTAAATAAATGTAGTTATATTTTTTTATCTCATTTGTTAGATAAGACTGACAAGTATCAGCGATCCTATTAGGAAGCAATAAAACGAAAATAGGTAGAATTCCCCCTTGTTAATGATGCTAATGAGGAATTTTATTGATACATAGCCTACTGCAGCAGCTGAGAGTGTTCCGATTATATAAGATTCTAATGGAATTTGATATATTGAAACTTGAGAAACGTTATCTGCAAAAACTAAGTCATAGAATCCTGCCCCTAGAATAGCTGGAATTGAAAGCAAGAAGGAATAAGTAATTAGTTCTGACCTCTCGATGTGCCTGAACATTCCGATTGAAATAGTTGCTCCACTCCTTGAAATGCTTGAGAAAATAGAAAGTCCTTGTCCCACGCCTATCAGAACGGCATCGATCTTCCCAATAGAATTTGTGCCCTTGCCGATAAACTTGGTGACAAAAATCATAGCTCCGCTGATTATGAAACCCAACCCTATCGACCACATGCTGTAAAAGGATTCCTCAAAGACCGATCGAAATCCTACTCCCATCAAAGCCGTGGGAATCATTCCGAGAATGATAAGTAATAGATACCTTTTACCCCACTTATTGCTCTTTGCTTCCTCCTCACTATAATTGCTATCATTTTGGTGGATTGATTTAATTGACTTTAGAATCGATACTAGTTCACGTCGGTAGACTCCCATAACTGCCGCAAGCGTACCAAGGTGCAGAACTATATCAAAAAAAATTGGAACCTGAAGATTCATAGCAAGTTGAACTAAGGCAAGATGCCCAGAGCTGGAAATTGGTAGCCATTCTGTAAGTCCTTGAACAATACCTAGAATCAATGCCTGGATTGCATCTATCATAACACAGGGGAATAATTTAGATACCCTATTTAATTTCACAGTAGGAAGGAGCTATTAGTGGTAATTAGTCAATAAGGCGATAAACCCGCCAGATTATTCGAATGTGAAGAATAATTTGCTAATACAATACCCTGATTTTTCATAAATAGATGTGGATGAGATATTCTTGTTTACGTGGGAGGGCTAAAGACTCTATGCGAAAAGAATATTGGAAATGATGTAAACAACCTGGTATTTGCCCTAAATCATAGCTGCTGCCATCAAAAAGGGAAGGGCACAACAAATCTTTGATCTTTTACGCTTCGGTAGAGTTTGTTTAGTTGATTTTCTTTTCCCTTTGATTTGAAATGATTTGACGAAATCGGTGCTCTTAATATAGTATAGATGAGATTTCTTGGCAATGTCAAAATGCACAGTGCATTCAGATTTCTTTGACAACAACTGTGCAGAATGCAAGAAAGAGTATGCAGATTTGAAAGGGCATGATGACTTTTCACAAATGCCAAAAATAGAAAGACGCCGAACATCAAAGATCGAATTTTCAAACTATAAAGAATTTACTGAAGAAAGAGCCAAAAAACTCTACGAGGATCTCATCTTGCAATATCTGGGTAAAGAGATCGGCGAGCTGGAAGCGGCCGAACGTGCACGGGCAATAATTAGGAAGCAATGCATGATGAGAGGCATCAAAGTCTGGTCTTGGGTGGGATAATCTACTACTTAATTCCAATAGAGTCTAAGGGTTCGACGCGATATGACACGTGTTTGATACAAAGATAACGGCATCTCTCGTGTCTCAAAGACATAGTCGGTGTAAATTGCATTCCATTATTTGGGTTGCACCTACTCTCCAATATTTATAAATACTAACAGCCAATACACCTTGCTAAATTGCATCCGTTACTGATAGCGGCAATGGCAGTAG
>JAATVP010000003.1 GCA_014523625.1 Nitrososphaerales archaeon TH5896 | reverse complement strand
TTCTTCCAAGAATCTGTTAATACAATCTTCACCAGAACTAGCCAAAATTACATTGTATTTCGACTCGAGAGCCAGCTCAAATACTTGAAGCAGATCTTGCTCATCATCGCATATCACGACAGTCTTCTTCTGTCCGTAACTCATTATAAGTCACAATTAGTTAGGCATTATAGTAATATGAACTAATGTGTTATTCTGTGGGTTAATCTAATTTTTTTCTTTTAGCGTGATCAGTGGGAATGTGAATGCAACAGTCCAGGAAAACATTAGTCAGAGCAATTCTACAAACTTAGACAAACGTAATATAGTTGTGACTTGGCTGGAAACAAATGATACAAAGACAAGTGACACTCCGATGATTAGTATCAGTGGTGAAGATTTTTGGAAGATCTTTGTGCCACTGCTTGAACAATCAATTAATGGAACCATGAGCTCATCGGAGTAGCTTCATAATCAAGTTTTTATTTTGAATGTTCTTTCTCTATCTGAGATATTGTCTGCTAATTAGATTCTCAATAGGTCTATCATCTTGGTGATTTATACCCAAATAGCGTCTATAAGCTATTTCTGACACTCTCTTAAATCTGATTTCTCTTCTATTAGAATTAGCGCATGGTCAAACATTCTTCTTCCGACCATACTCGCTTAATTGGCATAATCTTCTTCGTGCCCTGCTCATCCCACCAGCCAACAATAACATTGCATTTATGACAGCGAAGCTCAATTCTAGATTCATTAACCATGAATTCGAGCAAGCTAAAATCGAACATCCGATGATTACAGCTACATTCTTTAGTACGCCGCATCTTTTACTTATCGAAAGCATAAAATATTACGTACGAGTTTCATTGTGCTATCTAAAAAGTACTTGAATTATTACTCGTCGAATTGATTAGTTTTCAAATTTACATTGTATTTTAATAAGTTATCATTTGAACAAGATTATTTTGCCGATCATTTGTGAGCTAAAGAAATTCTATTGCTAATGAACTAAATAATATTGTGTTTGATTGCACAATACTTGTGATAATAATGTCTTGGACGACCGCTACTCACAACTGTATGATCATGTGTGATACGCCCCCTACAGGAAAAACAAAGTCCATCCTGTTTAATTTTGATTATTCTAAGTATACGATTTATTTTATCATTTGGATTTATGATTAATGGACGAACCAGATAAATAGATACTAGAGCAGAATCTATTGAGATTTATTATATACTAAAGTAGATTGAATACACAATATTTTTTGAGTAATTTGAAAGTCAATAAACTATTTAGATTCTGTCTGTTGTGTTAATCGAAAAAATTTTCTGTACAGCAGGTTTCGCAGTTCTGCATTAGAACAATATACCATAAATTAGTTCATATAGAATTCATTCTGAAAGCATAAAAGATCTGATAGCTGATAGCGCGACTATGGGTTCAACTGTTTGCGTACGATGCGGGGCAACTCTTATACCACATTCATATTGTGATTTCTGCCAAGATGTATTACGCTTCGTATGCTCATTTTGTTCAATGTACACTGATGAAAGAATTCATACTTATTGCCGCAGTACTCGCATTCAAAATAACAATGATATACGAAGATTGGTGCGAATCCCAAATTCTTCTCAGATAGTTTTGAATGATCGCTATGGTTACATACAAAACCAACTCAGTGATGAGATAAAATATAATTCAATTAATTTATTGACATTATATTGGGACAGTATATTTGAATCTATCAAACTGGTTAATGGATACTGGAGAAGAATATTCAACATTGGTAACTCTAGTCTAAAAAATCTGTCATATTGTAAATAAGATAGACAGATTGGAGATAAGTATTCTATTTTTTTAACCATATCCAGTGCCAGTCGGTATCGAGCTTTATGGTCAAGTAGCAGGATATGCCATGAGAAAGAGATAAGCCATTTGTGAAATGAGTAGCCGCTAAATTGCTTACGATTGTTCGTTGCTGATTGCTTCACTTGGAACTAATGATTAATTTTCTAATTCTGTTTACACTGTTAACAAAGCTACATATATTGTAAACATCGTAACTGTAACAGTCTAATTTGTTAACTGTTAACAAAGTGTTTAATACACTTTTATCAAATTTGGAGTCAAGATATTATTCTACGCTCACTTGCTGTTGAACTTTATTACTTGTCTTGACTGACAATAAAGTGTCAGAATGATTTCCCTAGGAGGCATTGTCAATATCTGTCAGGATTATCAGTCAGAATTGTCTAAAATGAAGAACAACGATCTGTATCCGTGCATCACGATGTTATCCTGTTATTTAGTACCTAGTCAAATTAAAACTGAAATATCAAGATGCTCATAAATAACTATGGTAAAAATCGTAGAAATGGACGAAAGAATAACTCTTGAAAAACAATTAGATGAAGATGTTGGACCAGTCGTCGTGATGAACAAGTTCGATGTAGATCCGCAAGAAGTTGATGAGTTTCTACAGGTATTCGCTAAGACTACAGAAACAGTCAAACAGCAACCCGGATTCATATCCGCCCAACTGCATCGGGGTATCGCTGGCAGTACCACATTCGTTAACTATGTCGTTTGGGAATCTGCAGGACATTTTAAACAGGCATTTAATAGACCAGAGTTTAGATCAAATATGGCTAAAGTCTTGCCTAATACCGTGATGTCTCCACACTTATTCAAGAAAGTAGCAGTCCCGGGGATTTGTGTAGACTAATTTTTATCGTTTCAGAAGACAATTTGAATAGTATGAATTAATTCGTCTAGACAAAAGCAAAAAATTAAGTTAGTGTCTACAACTACAGCCGCTGTGTGTTCTCAATCATCCAGCTGTTTGCTTGTTGATTGCATCATCGACTTTAATTGGTCGATAAGTTTGTGTCGAATCAGTAGCAAAGACATGATTAAAGACTCTGATGGAAATGGATTTGTTTGTGCGTGACTATTCATTGCTACAGAATATTTGTAGCAGTCATTGAATAGCTTCGTAAGCGCAACTTAATCTTCGTCTGACGGAAGTTTATCTATGAAGCCGCGCCATGCTTCAATCTCTTTTGTGAGATCATCTTCATCTGGGAATCGACTCATACTATAACCCCATTTTACAGCTCTGTTTTTGCCGACTCAATACCTCTCTTGCGTTGTTGTTCTATTTCATCACACAATAATACGCTTTCTTTTTGTCAAGCGATCAATTACTATATCTATGGAGGTGCTCGTCGTTCTACGATGGAACTACAATATCTAAAGTGGTCTCTCGAACTAGAGCTTTGAGGATCTTTTTTTCCGTGAAAATTTCTTGAGAGTAATATTTCATATACTGTGAATATAGACTCGTATTATTTGTGTAAATGCTCAAAAAGAAATATATTCTTAGCATCAATAACTAGGTACCGATGCTGAATTATACATTAGCCATATTTATTGGGTCCATGATACTGGTTTACACATTAGTTACTTACCAATCGCCAAGTCTAACCTATGCAACTTCTGCTTCGAATACAAGTATTAATAATATTCCTACAGCAGAAGTTGTTCATTCATCAGAATCAATGAAAGTTCCACCATCTGTAGGAACATTCGTTATTTTAATTCCTAATGAAGCACACGAGAATTGGTCTGATGAACAACATAAACTAATCACTGACAAGAATTCATACTATGTACCTACTAATCTTATAGTTCCAAACGGAACTGCTCTAGTTTTTCTACACGCTGACGCTCCATGGGATACACCCAATCCTCATACAATTGAAATACAGGATAGCAGCGAAAATGTTGTATATAGCACCGGCCAATTAGATTATACACTTAGCTCCAAACCAATCGTACTCCCATCTCCAGGAATCTATAACCTAGTTGACAAGTCCTATGATACAAAAGAGGCCAAGATAACAGTTTTAGAAAACGAAACATCTAATGGTAATCTCATAATGGGAGGATTTTATACACCAACCAATCAGGTAGAGAATACTGAGGATAATGATGGTATATCTCATCCCGGTTCTCTTCAGTATTATAAAGAGACTTTTAACAATGATGGATTTGACATTCTGAGTGAGTATAATTTTACTTATGCCACATGTGATTACTGTCCTGGAGAATATTGGCCTGACAATAAATCTGGAGAACACTCATTGTTTATCTATAGCACACAGCAGCCGCTTCCGGATGCATTAGTTAAACTAGGAAAGTTAGTTAAAGACAACGTGTATGTATAAAAATGATTTGAGGCCATATAAACAGTTGTTACTGATGGAATCCCCACAAAACCCCGTACTCTCGCACTATAAACTGAGGTAGCAGAGTCTGAATATTATTGATCTTCATCTGAGTTAGAATCGGAATCATCCTCAGCCGATGATGCTGATGCTGGTGGAGGTGGAGGTGGTGCTGCCAAAGTCTCATTTAGTGTTATTCCTGGAAGAGCGATAGGTAATATCGCACTAAGATCAAGATCCGATCTAACATCGTTAGAGTACTTTTCGGTCTTTTGTGCATTGGTAAGTGTTACAATAGTCGATATATTCTGTATCATAGGATCTGTTAGTGTACTTGCAAGCTGTATTGTACCCTGTGTATTGTTTAAGTTAAATCCATCTGGAAAAGATGATAGTTTTATTAATGTACCATTTATACGATCGTAAATACCCATAACGGCGTTTATTTTCTGCCCTACTATAGATTCATCCCCAATGCTGTAATTTATTACAACTTTCACTTGATTTCCCTCTGAATTAACAAGAGGTAAAGCAGTGGCTCGAACTATAGAAATAGTACTCTGTTGTTGTTGGGCAAGTAACTCTACTTCTGAAGAGGATGAGAAAAGAATAAACCCCAATAAACTAGTTAATCCTAGAAAAACTGTGATAGTCATTCTATTGTCCGCAAACTTATTCATATTAATAATGCTCTAGTGATGAACTGCATTGCGTACAATATAAATAGACATTGACTAACTCTTCATCTATGTGTGTTATGGGTTTTTGACAAGAGATTGCAGAATGGTGGTGATAGAAATTGTTAGTATATTGCGACCCTGAAAGCCGGGTATTGTAGGTCGCATACCATAAAACTTAATGGATTACATAAACACATAGACAAATCTACTTAAATTAGTTTGCGTCTTTAGATCCTATGATCTAAATCATATTCAACACTAGCTATTTTTGTATACTATATAAACTAGAGACGAAATGAACTTATAAATTGATTTCCATTTATGTCACTGCAAGCAGGCATGCTACGGTTTTGAACAGAAATCATATCCCTCTTGATAGCCCAGCCGCATATTGATTGGATATCGTAGGGTATTATTGTCAGAAAAGTTGGCATCTTTGCATCCATAACTATAACCTAAATCGAATGTGTCACTCGATCCGTATACGGGTGAACCAATTACGATTAGAGGGCAAATCGCTATCAGAAAACATGTAATTAATCTAGATAAATTTTTCTTATAGTTCGATTTACTATATGAATTCTTCATCCTAAAGACTGAATAATTATAGGTTGATATTTAGTATTTCATGGTATTAGTACACAAAAATTTATCCGCCATAATTTCTACAATTATTTATCAACCATAATTATAGAAATTATTTGCAGATAAACGTACCATTGGTCATTTGACAGCGTGGTTTTCACAATGGCCCAAATAGACCGTCATTCAACCCTGCTTCTCTATCTTTTGTCTTAATAGCTTTGAGCTATATATGATATAAACCACAATGCTACTGCTATTAGTTATCAATTGGGTCTTGGGCCTCAGCTTTATTTGTTTCGTAATTAGGGTGTAGTGGCATTTGATGCTCGCCAACTATGCAACTAATTGCATCCATTTGGAATTCCATTGACTAAGCTTTTATGCATATTGGATGAGACACTAAACTGAAAGATAAATACCCATCGAATATAAAACCCTCTCCGAGATCTGTAAGAAATGGTATCTAGAACTATTTATAAAGAGAGAATTAGATTATTCACAGAAATTTTTAATGATTTGTCAACTAATGGGGTAAATGAGGTCTATAAGCAAGTTCTTGTAGATGAGCTGGTAAGCACCGGAAAATTCATAGAGAGCGATGCTTTGAACAGGATATCTCAAGCCCTGCAGAATTGGGAGATAATTGAACATAGACCAGACTGGTACTCTAAAAGAGACAGTAGATGGTCAAACTGAAATTTCTATTCTATCAGTTTCTTCAAGTCCAATCAAGATGTCAATCGTGATTTAGTATTTGAACATTGAGCGCTGATTTCATCTTCGGTGTCCTGGAATTTAATTAATTTCTTTCTCAAACGATTTGCTTGTTTGAAGTCATAGTTAGCATTTGCGACTTCTATCGCTCGTGTCTCCGCGCCAGATTTCAGATCAGACAAGCGCCCCAGAATACTTTCAAGCGTATCTATTTCGTTTATCAAAATGTCTGACTCTCGCAAATTATTGCAGTCTTTTAATTTTAAAGACTGCAGTCTTTTAATTTCAAAGACCCACTGGAAAAACATAGAATTCATCGTAATTTTCATCGAACATTTCAGTCGCAGGATTAACACAACCGGGAATATCACAGTAGGTAGGTTTATCGGAACATTTAGGGCATTGGATAACGGATCCATTAGCACCAGTATAAAGCCATGAATGCCCACATCTCCCACATGAAATTTCTAAAAAGTTATTCTCTCTATTCAGATATCTTTAGGTTTATTGTAGTCACTTTGCAATGCAGCTAATATATATCTTTCCTACTCGTAAAGAATCTGTAGATAGTAACTAACTTTAAAATGAGGGATACAATTCAAAAGTTACCACTTTTGGGAATAACTTATTGATGGGGATCATGCCATCTTTAGGAGTTAATTGAACCCTCTTTCCTCTTTAGTGGTCTTGTCTTCAACACCTCCAGTTTGAGGCGTGCTAATTTGGGATTTTTCTGTATTAACATCATGATTTTTTTCGTTTGTTCGCGTAACTCCTGTATTTCTTGTTCATGTTTTTGGCCCATTATTTGATTCACTTTTTCAAGTTCTTTAATTTTTGCTTCCGTGCTTTTTCCAGTAGCTTGTAGTGTGGAATAGTCCAGGAACGTTAGGTATTTCATACACTCTCTAGCGTATTTCTCAGACCGAGCTTGTGGTTTTTTTACGTAGTACGAACTTTTTTTATGGCCCAGAAACCATTCTGAATAATCACTACCTGCAGGCGAATCAGAGATAGTTGTCTTCACAAATCTTCTAAAGCTATGAAGAGTAATCTTTCTTCTTTGAGGCATACCATCTTTTCTCTGATCGAAGTTAACTGCAACAAGAACATTATGGAATTGTTCTACGAGTTTTTTGTAAATCGACTGTGGAGTGGTGTTACAAATATCAATATTATAGACCTGAAATACTAAACTATCACCGATTCGTCTATCGACATTTTTTCTCTTACTCAAGTCAATTCCAAATCTATATTCAACCCATTCTTTTAGCCAACGTGCCGCTTCATCTGAGATAAATATGTCCCTAGACCTCTTTGTCTTTGTGTATTTTGCTTGGATATGCAATTCCGTTGGGCTTCTATCAAAGTTTATATCACATACTCTTAGCGCACAAGCCTCGATGGGTCGAAGTCCACCGCTCGCCAATACCAGAAGATATGTCTTCAGACGACGATTATGACATTGAAGTAGAATATTTCTTATATCATCCTGATCGATCGGTAGTTCATCTTCTCTTGGTATTTTCGGAAGTATTACTCTCTTTTTGAATTTATGAGGAACAATGTCTACATCGTGGTACTGTAAATACGATTTTGTAGAATTCAAATATTGGTTAATAGTAACCTGAGAAAGCTTCTTAGGTTGAAGATAAGCTACGAACTCATTCAAGAATCTGTACACATCGATATCATCAGAGTTGATTGAATCAATAATAGTATCTATGTTTGAACCGCCATAATTGATTACTACAAACTGTTGGAGGTAAACGAGTGCAGTCTTGTAGCTAATATTATGGGAAATGCTTCCTCGCGCTTTAGAAGTCATGAATTGCTGGACTCTTGGAAGCGTTTCAATGTGCCGATGTATTTTAGTAGTCTCTTCAGCGAGTTTAAACACTAGACTTGCATGTAACGATTCCAAATATATACTGTTTGATGTTATATTTCTACCAATAAATCTTCGCATATACTTTGAAATGAAAAAGAGTGACCCAGATATGAGTAGGATTCAGAAGCTTATGAAAAAGTACGTTAAGGTGGTTGCTATCCAGACAGTGATACAGTTTGCAATTATCTTCATTATGGCAGAGTTTACTAAAGGATTTTTTCTTAATCTTTAGGATTACGCTCAGTTAACGCAAGCTTCGAGAACTCATTTAGATTGTTCAATCTGGCTTGATCTGTGAAAAAGGCCACAATTGTTTTGTAAACAATATTTCAGTTATTTTCTGATTTCATGGATTCAATTTCACGACAACGTGAAGCTTCTTTTTTGATCCATTCCATTCTCTGTGAGTCATAATTACGAGAATTACCGATGAATATTTTTATGGGTAGTAGAAATCAAGAAGAGGGTAGTCCTTCCTCTCTCGGTCTTTTCAAAAAGTTCACCAACTATACTTTTGATCCCTTGTATACTTATAAAGTATACTTTGTATACTATATCCATGAACAAATCGGATTTGATAGAAATGGAAGAAGAAATCGGGAATCAAGTTCAGCTTTTCATCTGGAGAATCCCGAAGAAAAATCATGCTGAAATGGTGAAGCTGCAGCAGCGATTTAATGCCCTTCTTATCAAATATGGAGTTCTTCGGATGGAGATTTTCCAGCTAACCAATACTGAGACTTATGATGGGTGTACTAACATAGCTACGACTATGTCTGTTAATCAGGATGAGGAAATATGGATTGAGCTACAGTCGCACAAAAATCTGAAACAAATGAATGAGGTCATAACAGAGGCTATGAAGGACGAAGACATGAGTGCTGAGGGCACCCTTTTAAAGCAGTTCATGAATCTAGTGACTCCTGGGTCGGGCATGATCATGGGTAAGTTCACTCGCCTCCGAGTCTAAGGACGCAATTTGAATCAAGTTTACGTGAGGAGATGATTGGGATGTTAGGTGATAAAGATGCGGCAGCAAATATCGCTGTCAAGGATTTGGAAGTGGCGAAGAGATTTTATGGTGAAACTCTAGGACTTACCCAAGTTGGTTCCGAAGACGACGAACTAATTGTTTTCAGGAGTGGAAACTCAATGATTAACGTCTATCGATCAAAGTACGCTGGAACTAACCAAGCCACGGCTCTAACTTGGGTGGTAGGTGATGAAGTGGAGAAGGTAGTAGAATCATTAAAGGCTAAAGGTATCTCATTCGAACACTATGACATGCCTGACATAACACGAGAAGGTGATGTTCATATCGGTGGTAACATGAAGGTCGCCTGGTTTAAAGACCCGGATGGGAACATACTCA
>JAATVP010000043.1 GCA_014523625.1 Nitrososphaerales archaeon TH5896 | reverse complement strand
GCGACCACGGTGTAGGAGGACTATCAACCGATACCGCCTTTTCCGTTCCAACCAAAATAGCTCATAATGACACCGACAGTGCATTTCCCCATTATGTCCATCAGAATACCTATTTGGTGCTTGGAATGCGAGCATGGGTTTACAATACATCATATGGATATGATTTCTTATTATATACAACCAATGGCTTTTAAATCCCGTCATATACGTTCCTATTCTTTAATGATAATAGATACTATAGTTGAATTACCATAAAATATAATAAGCGACATTATTATCTACAATGTCTTGAGAATGTTATGGAAACTGTTAAACTCAACTTAGAATATGATTTATTGCTTCAAAAAACCAAGCTATCTTCTAACACTATAGAAAGAGAAAATAACACAATCGTACAATCCGTCAATCATATTTATTTTGTAATCTGTAATTCTTGTTATTGGTGTGCATCTTATTTCAGTATTGATAACTTGAATTCTTTATCAAAAATTATTGGTTGTCATGTATGTAATTCCCATGACACTGAGCTTATTCCCATCTCCACAAATGAGTCATTTAAAATAGATTACAATATAACCCGGGGTATGGAGATGGAATTCTATAGAAGTAATGACATTGTCGATAAGCAATATGCAGCTTGAAGTACCAATATATTTTTAGATTCAGCTAGCGAAAACTGATCAAGTTGAGCGGAGGATATTTGACATTTTGTTAATCGCTGACTGAGTGTTCGGTCAGTTGTAAACTAATAATTTATCAACTCATTGTATCACAATAGTATCAACTCATCTTAATCACAAAATACCAACCTTCTGAGCGATGCGGAATCGTGTCAGCTACATTTAGATAAGTTAGAGCAGTCTGTGGGCTTGACCATTCCTTTGCCGAACGGCTCATGGCAAAAGAAATCTCATAGAAGTAAAAAAGCATTGCGTTACAGCGAAGTCCATAAATACTTGTTTAATATCACCGAATTTTGCATCATTCTTAGGTCTAATTGTCTTACGAAAGTTGGATGCATTTGAATTAAGACGCCATATTCCCATTCCCTCATGTTTTCTTCGAGTTCAGCTTTATTATGATGTATATATGAAAGATTATTGTAAGGAAATCTTATGAATAATACAAATATTGGTAAGAGAACAAGAGATTAATAATAATATATCCATAGATCAAAAACTAAATCAGTATCATGTTTGACCACGTTTCAACAGTTTTCTTAATAAGATAGGAATTCCATCAATCATATCCAAAATTGCTAATTCCAATTCTAATTTACTTGTCTCCGTTCTCTTCCTTTTATTTGAATATATGGATGACAATGTCTTGATCACGTTTGTGGGACAATGTTCTGATGGCAAACCTTCCACATATTCAAGATTATAGTTTAATACTCTTAATCCGCATGCTAATGCTTCTAACGCAGTCTTACTAAGATTTTTAAGTAATTTCTGATTTACAAATCTTAAGTCGACGTACACATCATATTTCTTCAAAAAATTTGGGATGTCTTTATAGCATATAGGATTTTTTGTTCTGTCATAAATATCAATATTAAGATTGATTTTCTTACGTTTGCAATAGTTCATAGCAAGTTCAATGTCAGTGACTTCACTATTTACCAATAATCCTTTATATACATCAACAGAACTTTCTTTAACCAATTTATTGTTAAAATGATTAGTATCAATAGGATTTGGTAAGAAGATTGATCCTTTGACTAATTGAATCAAATCAGGTGTTGACACAATAACTCTATCTGCTAATCTTTGTGCTTTGATATGTAGGCGTCTCTTACGAATTTTTCTAATTATATTTTTAGGCCTTAAAATATTTTGTAAATTAGATGTTTGTGAATTATCCTCCTCAGAGAAACCTCTGATATCAGTACCGTGATAGTGAAGGATGATCACCTTTGATTTTTTATACACATTTCTGATATTAGTTACCATTTCTGGTAAACTATGAATATGTATTACATCTGCTCTTCTAGCCTCCTCAATCGATTTATAAACTAATTCTTTAGATGTTACGAACATTCCAAATTCTTTATAATATTCGTCTATACCATATTTGTCAGCATTCCGAACTCTTATAACTTTACTTTCATTGCCATTGATCTGCTGAAACTTTGCTAAAATGAAAGCTACACCTGCTTGATCCCATATATGTAATACATACAATCAGATTACACTATCTTTTCTTCTTTTCCCCTCCATAACCTTTTCTAAATAACTTCGAGTTCAAACTTATTTTAGTACCTCATTGATTGTCTGATCATTTCTTAGCGAAATTAGTTAATTCATTACAACAATAAAATAACTTGTGTAATGTTATTTGATATATCCATATCTGACTAGTTTCATTTCGTTATCTATTACCTGTCCGACTCCGGGAGCATGCAAATTTGCCTCCTCAATTCCTGGCTCAAGATCATTTGTTTCTATCATTTTTATTACGTTGTCAAAGCTGCCCGCAGGAACATTTACCGTTTGATTCATATTTACTATCTCTGCCTTATCCAGTGCAACATCTGGAGCTATTTCCTGATAGTATCTTGAACCAAGCAAGATGGTTCCAGGCATTATCAGACCAGCTCTTGCATTATCTGAACCATGTAGCCAAGAGCCTTCATGATCAACAAGTTTACCGTCTTCATAATTATTAACATCTTCTCCAAAGTAATATACACTGTTTGTCTGTTCACATATTGCAAAGTAATCTTTGGTAAGTTCCTTTAGGTCACCCGTTTTGCTGTCAACAGTTCTTTCTTCAACAGCTCTTGTGACTATTCCCTCTCCAGCAACCTTAGTTTCATTGCTTACCGTTACAGTTACAATAAGAGACTCGCTATCTTCTATACCTGCAAATACAAGTTGATAACCTGGCTGTAGAATAAAGTACGGATTAGTGCCTATTGTAGAGAAATTACAATCTCCAATATTAAATGAATTTGTCCACGATTCATTCTGCGCATTGACCTTCATCGAAGTAGTAGTAATTAGTACAATTATTGATATCAATATGACGGCTGATACAATGCAGATTACATTAGTTCCGAAATTTGATCTTGTTTTCATTGTATTGAGTATGTAATACTACAATTAATAAATAATCTGGTACAATCAGCTAAGCCGGATTAGAAAATCATGATATCTTTATCAGATTTATTTAGATACTTGTACCATAAGCCTTTTATACCAATCCGTACAGTCTTCATACTGTGATGATCTTTGCGTTTCCGTGGGAGAGTTTTATCAGGCTTCTGCTTATCTACCGTGAAGAAAACGACTGTTCAAGAATTTTGAGTTTAACTAGTGACATATCATAAATAATAAATAAATATTCTTTTGACAAATGTAAAAGGTATGTAATTATCTCTACAAGAAGATAGTTTCATAAATTATCTTAACTATTACAAAATAAGTCTACTTACATCCGTATCATAGATCCTAAATTGAATTATATTCACCAAAAAAGATTTTTGTCATATTGATAGCGCTCTCTATTTTCATCCGAATCTAAAATCGCATAAAGAATATACTCAAACATGACCAAATAGCACCCATGACGATTCTATTATCAAAATGCCTTTCATACTCTTTAGTGTTTCATTGATTCTATTATAGCAAAGCATCACCATCACAAACTGCCTTGTTAGCCTGAATTCTGATTTCTCGTATCGGACTAAGGTCTGTATGTACCTAATAGCCGGTGACAACTTTGGTTATAAGGACATGTACTAAAAATGGAATAGCTACAAGATTGGTTTTCAAATCTAGATACACTAAGCTTCGGTTCAATAAATGTATTAATAAACCAGAAGAGTGCAAAAACAGCAACGATCGTAACTAAAAGAGCTATAATACCAGTCTTTTGAAGTTTATCCATTATTTTCTACACCATTTTAAGTTTGTCATAATACCAAATGAAGTTTGCAGCGTCTCACTAGATATCTTGACTAGGACTGTTATCATGCCCCTTTTTTATATGATTTTTGTGTGTACTCAGGTAAGTTCCTGGCTTCGAAATAATGATCATAAAAATCTAGATCTATGTATTGTGCCTGTAAATAAGTTAGCAAAAAGATACTAGATATAGTAGCCAGAAATTTGGCGTACGTATCACATATATATACTGAGCTTGTAGTGTTACACATTTTTAGTCTCTTCAGTAAAGAGTCTAGCACTGGTCGACTGTTCTTGATTGAAAGTCATAACTAATTACTAATAGAGAAATAATATTCTAATAAGGAAACATGATTGTACTAGGAATACTGCTAGGACACATAATGATTCTTCGTACAGTATATCAAAGACTTTAACTAAATTGCTTAACTTACCTTAACATTTTGCCCAGTGATGTTACCATTGAAAATGACCTATTGTGTCATATATCTTGATTAATATGTATCCATCTACTAAATTGATGCATGCCCACTAGTATCAATGAGAAGGTATTGAACGAAGGTGCCGAGATCTATTGTGAACGTAGAGGCAATGGTCCCATTCTTCTATTGATCCATGGTGCTATGGAAGATGCAGGGTACTATTCTTCTGCAGCGGATATGCTTGCTGATAAATTCACCGTTGTGTCTTATGATAGGCGATGTAACTCTCGCAGCTCTGGGGATCGAAGCGTTGACATGACGGTTGCCCAGCAGGCTCGCGATGCTGCTTCTGTTATTAGAGCGATGAAGGACGGAAAGGCTGTCGTAGTTGGAAGAAGTGGAGGTGCCATCATAGGTCTTGAGCTTGCAACAACCATGCCAGAGGTAATTGACTTTTTAATAGTTTATGAGGCTCCAGTGATCGAGATGTTACCAATAGGTGATGCCGAAAAATGGAGCTCCTTTGTAGATAATATCTTTACAAAAAATCAGTTCGAAGGATCTCAGGCTGCACAGACTGAATTCATGGCATCTCTAATAAACGTCCCTGATTCTCCACTTCCTACAGATCTCAATGACCGGATCTCTGCTAACATCGATTTCTTTTTTAAACATGAATTCAGAGCTTTCTTCAGATATGTACCCAATATTGAGACCATTAGGAAAAATAATGTGCAAATGGTAACAGCAATAGGAAGGGATAGTGATAATGCGTACTATGTCCAAACAACTAGAGCCCTAGCAGCAAAGCTTGGGTGCGAGAATGTAGAGTTCCCAGGTCACCATGATGTTTCGTTCTGGATGCCAAAAGAATTCGCTACAGCTATTCAGAAAGTATTGGAACGGCGTGGATACGGTTAGGAAGAACGGTAATACGGAGGCTGCTGTTAGTTTCAGATGGCTTTAGATTCTAAATTATAACGGAGTTTTATAATAACCGTAGCACAATACGGTAACTGGTCTTAGAATTTAGAACATTTGCCGTATCTTAATACTCAACGATCCTCTATTTATTAACGATATTTAGTTTGATTTATTGTACTATTTCCTTTCCGATCCATCTGTAGGATTAGATATTCGATACTGTTTTAGAGATAGTTCATTCCTATTCGGACGGTTACACGAGCTTATTCATGAGAAATTCTTACTTTTGTTTATGCTTTAGAAACTATAGAATACGATGATCAAGGATTTTCAGTTGTGCTCTGGCCACTATTAGGAGAAAGTGTGCTTTGACTCTGACTTTGGCTCTGATCATTATTTTGATGAACCGGTCTTGAGTGTGGATTGTTTTGGAGATTTGTCGTTGATTGGTCAGAACTTTTGTGTTGTTCAACTATTTTGTTCTCTAAGCCATCATGTATAACCCTAGAAACTGATGATAAAATAGATTGATTATCCGGTGTAGTAGGCAATCCTGTAAGATTTAATAAATGAGATGATGAGGTAGGTGTATTATTCTTAGTATCCAAACAAACAATAAGTGAAGTAATCGTATTTTTTCCGGGCCTTAGCAAATTAGTCGCATTAAGAAGAGTGGAATTCCAATTAGAAAAGTCTTGTTCTTCTTGTGGACCAATAACAGAAGCATTTTGGAATGGTTGAATATTATTTATAGATAAAAGAATTGTGCAATTAGTATTACCTGTATCAGATGAGGTACCTTTTATTGTTAATTCTGAAGAAAGATATATAGAATCTCCGTTCTTAGGAGATGTAATTTCGACCTCCGGAAGATTAAGAGGTGTGTTATCCAAGGATTTCCCATAGATTATAAAATCGTCAATTGAACTGAAAGTGGTATAGTAAACGTAACTTAGTATACTTAAAAACCAGAATATGAACGCAAAAACTAGCAATATTGTTCAGACCCTTATTATCGACTCAATTCCATTTTATATGATTATTAGTTAACCGGTTCTTACTTATTGGTTGGTATATACAAACTGCTACCTTAGACTAGTTAATCCTCAGTATTGGTACCAAAACAATTTAGTAGGTATATTAACATACGTAACAACTGCTGTAATAAGAATGAATAAAGATTTTATTGAAACACGGTATTATGTTTCAAAAGTATCAAATATATGCAATTATGAATAATCCCATAGCAGCTGCCATTGCAATTATCCATACTAATTTGTTCCAATCAAAGATTTTTTGTCCATCCAATACACCAAACGGCAATAGATTAAACATAGCGATCCAGCCATTAAACGATGCTCCAATAGCAAAAAGTGGATTGAATGGGTCGTAAAACAGATAGAAGAACAGAAACGAAAAACCCATCACCAAATTAGTCACAGGACCAATTAAGGCTACTCTACCAAATTTTTTTCTGTCCGATAAGCCAACCATGACAGCGCCAGGAGCAATGAATTTGAACGGCATGAATGGAAGCGCGGATATTGCTGTTATGATTAAACCCCAAGTTTGAGCTCTAAATTCTGCCCAACTACCATAATATTGGGCCAGAAACTTGTGAGCAAGTTCATGCACCAGAAAAGCACAGACAAATATAGCCAGAAACTGCCAGGAAATATATCGATAACCGTTTAAAGAAAGACCTACAGCAGTAACTAGAATAGTTGCTAACGAAAGATGAAATAATTCAGTTCTAGAAGATTTAATAGTTAAAACTCTTTTCAAAGTTTTGAAAAAGGAAGAGGACGTTCGAAGGCCATAATTTTGGGAATCATTACCAATTACCATGTTCTTCCTTTTCTTATCATAAGTATCTAAGAACGGACAAAAATGGTTAATCGGATTTCTATGAACATCACAAAATGATTCTTGGCAGTAATTACATTTGAAAGGGATAGTCTCTGCTTGACCACAGATATAACATATAGGCATTAATTTAACTTTCTTCTCCTTTGGTATCCAATTTCAATCAAGAATTGATAAATTCTGTTTGTTGCTTGCTAAAAATTCCTTAAATGTAATAAGGGCAATATACCAGCTATAATTGAGAAATCTGTCATGTTCTAGAACACATATAGATAGATAAAGTTTCATAATGTATTATTGACATAATCCACACTTAAGGTTAAGTGTTGCTGAATATCCATGGGTAGGAATGCATAATTACAACGTTTCATTGTAAATTGATCAATGCATATAACCTAATCAACTAAACGATCCTTTCAATCTAATTTATGAGCGAGAAGTACATGGAAGATGAATCTTTATAATATAACGACTTGGATCGTTTGTTATAAATAAATGCCTTCAAGTCAACATTATCATATTTCAAAGATAATGGATTTAATTATCAACATAAACCCAATGTCCATTTTAGATATCGGAACAGGTTTCGGGAAATATGGTGTATTGTGTAGAGAATATCTAGAGTTATGGGATGGGAGACATAACTATTCACAGTTTTTGCGCCGCATTGATGGAGTGGAAGTTTTTGGAGATTATATTACTCCTCTACATAAGTTTGTGTACAATAACATATACGTTGATGATATAATGGAAGTTTTGGATAAAATTGAAACTAAATACGACCTAATTCTATTGATTGATGTTTTGGAGCATTTTGAAAAGCATCAGGGAGAGGTTCTATTACATAAGATATTACACAAAAATGATGGCGTTTTGATATCAACACCAAAAAAACCAAGTAGTCAAAAAGATGCGTTTGGAAATGTCTATGAAACCCATCGTTCAGAGTGGACAAAGGGCGATTTAAGTAGCCTAGCTCCAAATTTGTTTATAAATGATAGAGTAAGTCATATAGCTTACTTGGGGAGTAATGGAAATGTGACTAAGCTTAAAAGAAAGCATAGGTTAAAAGAAGTCAGCAAAATCCCTGGGGTGTCATTTAGCATGAATCGTGCAGACAGACTTATCAAAAAAGTCAACCGAATGAAAAATACAATTAATTAGGAATTTCAAACTCGATACATCATGAATCATCTCTGATTCACTGATATTTCTCATTAGAATATTTTTATTGCATTTAAATAATAATCAAGAATGTGTACAAATGAACCCTAAATTTTTCAATTTCCCGAGATTTTATTTTCCGCTTTTAACAACTTGCAACATATAAGATAATCATTTATGCTAATCACTAGTGCTTATCCGCATTTGGTTATAATATATTATATATATTATTAACTTAGACATACATTTTACAAGATATTATTCCTTTTGCTATCATTCATTGAATAAAGAATCAAAATCTAATACGCG
>JAATVP010000042.1 GCA_014523625.1 Nitrososphaerales archaeon TH5896 | reverse complement strand
TCCATTGTGTCAGCTTCGACTTGTGCCACGATATCATAGACCCCATAAACCTGGTAAACCTCTCTTACACCTTCAAGTTTATTGAGCTCGGTAACGATAGAGTCTTCACTTCCTAGTTCTGCATTCATCAGTACAAAGGCCAGAGGCATACACCTAGATAGTCATGGCTGGTGTATAAAAACATGTAGATGAGATAAATTTGTATTAATTTTTCCATGCAATTGGTTGTTCGAACTTTCAAAGGCATCATAAAAAAACCAGGCGCTAGGTACAAATTGTGTCTTGTTAAGCGTAGTCACTTCAGTAGAATTGGAATAAAATAATAAATATCTGATCTTAAGACTCGCATAAATCATCAAAAACTAGAACAATGAGTTCTCTCGTTTACAGGGCCAATAGGCACACTGTTTCCATTTTCTTGCGTTCAGATCTCGTGTGGCAACTTACTCTCGTCGAAAACACCAGCCCGGTTCCACTGGTATGCGAAATAATCTTCGCACCATTCATGAAATTCTATATTATCACTATAATATATTATATTCAAGTCGGGCCTCCCCTTCAAATTAGGAAATGCAACACAGGAATGCCTTTCGTTAAATATCAAGACTAACTTCACACTATCCAGCATTCTTCTTTCTACCATCCCTTTAGAGATTAAGCTTCGCCAGCCTATTCTTTCTAAGATTTCACCTCTTCCCTTTGGAACGACTGGATCTCGTGGGAATATGTAGGAAAATTTTACGCCACTTTGAATTCGTGAACTAAGTGTCTCAATTAGATCAACTGGTACTTCTGAGATTATTTCTTTAATGTATTCGTTTGAGTTC
Source organism: Nitrososphaerales archaeon TH5896 (assembly GCA_014523625.1). Classification (GTDB taxonomy): domain Archaea; phylum Thermoproteota; class Nitrososphaeria; order Nitrososphaerales; family Nitrososphaeraceae; genus TH5896. The sequence goes on along the minus strand of JAATVP010000042.1, from coordinate 15,656 downwards.
AGGAATATATACTTCCACCTTTGGAGTATTGCCATAACACCATTAACGACCTCACATTCTGCGAGACATCCTATCCTAAGAATGAATTTCAATGGAAGATCGCCAAATGAATGATCTTTAAAATATTCTCTATTCTGAAACATGAACGAGTAGCTTGGAATAAGTGAAACAATAGATTCTCCATATGGTGTAAGTATGAGGTCACCCTCAAGTCCCTTCGTAACGAGATTTGAAGATACAAGTCTTGATATGTTTCTGTGGGTCTCTTGCATCGTTGCATTAAGCTCTTCAGCAAGGTGTGATAGACGGTATGATTTGTTTCTAAGTTTCAATAGAGTAGAATATCTTAGATCTCCAGCTAACTCGAAAAACAAGGAGTTGACCTCTTCCTCGCGCCCTCCATCCATCGATCAATGACCGTGCACCTAAAATTTAAACTTGACAAATGTAGCTATATCAACACCTATAATTCAAATTTTGTTCAAAGTTGCTGAACCATTGAAGAACGTGCCATAGCTAAGGACTGACTCTGGACATGGTCCGTGGAAATAGGACCAGTTCCTTGATATCCTCGATGCCAATAAACCATCTCAGCAATCTTTCGATACCCATCCCAAATCCTCCATGTTCAACCGATCCATATTTCCTCAAATCAAGATACCATTTGTAATCAATAGGGTCGAGTCCAGCTTGCCTAATCCTATTGGAAAGTGTTAGAAGGTTCTCTTCTCTCATGCCTCCACTACTTAATTCTCCGTACCCTTGCGGTCCCAAGAGATCAAAAGTAAGACTTGTTTCGGATCGATCTGGGTTCTCTTTGACATAAAAAGGTTTTACCGAGGTAGGGTATCCGATGATGAACAAAGGAGTCATCATTTTTCTAGTTAATTCCCTTTCTGAATCAATGTTCAAGTCATCTCCCCATTCAACAGTTCTAGATTTTCCGTCGAGTTCAGGCGTCTTGAAATCAAGTGATTTCAGCTTTTCAATGGCTTGATCGTATGTAATTGTGGGAAATGGTTGTGCAAGTTCTCTAAATCGACTTGAGTCCAATTCGAGAAACTTCAATGATTCTTTCCGTTCATTGATTGTCTTATCAATCGTATACCTAATTAGGTCCTCTTGAATTTGTAGAAGATCCTTAAGCGATACCCATGGAGACTCGCACTCGAGATGTGAAAATTCTGCCAAATGCCTAACTGTTCTAGATCGTTCTGCTCTAAATGACGAAGTAAGACTCCAAACCGGACCCAGTGAGAAAATCATTGCCTCAAGATAGAGCTGCGCACTCTGCGATAGGAATGCCACGTCGTCAAAGTAATTAAGCTTGAAGAGAGTTGATCCACCCTCTACAGAACCCTTCACTATTAGCGGTGGGGTAATTTCCAACCATTCATTGTCCGAAAACCATTGTCTTAGAAACTTAAGCATTGACGCTCTAATCTTGGCAATTTCTATCATTTTCCTCGTACGTAATACGAGATGTCTGTTATCTAGGCGCAACTCAGCGCTCTGATATTCACCAAGAGGATAATCCTTTTCCGAAACTTGAAAAATCTTGAGATCTGTCCCAGTGATCTCGAATCCTCCTTCCGGAGCACGAACATCTTGTTTTACAGTACCGGAAATTTGGACTGATGACTCCCTTGTTACGTTGTCTAACTTTGATGAAGGGAAAACACATTGTATGACAGATCCGCGATCATCTCTAAGAAGAACGAAAGCGTTTCCCTTTTGTTTTCTTAGCCTATACACCCAACCTCGTAGCGTCACCTCTTTCCCAACATAATCTGAAGATAATATATCACGTATCCTCAAATCACTAACTCAAGCCTTCCAGCCAATTTCTTAGCCTCCCCAGTAGAATGCAAGCCCGTCTGATGAGTCACAATGAAAAAATTCTGGAAAGTCACCATTTTCAATGACCCAACTATTGGTTAGGGACAATTCAAATCAATGTACAGTCAAGATCTAATTTAATATATCTGGTCGAGAACACTAAATACTTATGACAAAATTTGATGGGATAAAAGGCCAGGAACTACTTGATGTTGAACAGTCGGACTCTGAAGTGACGCTAATTTTTAAGGACAACCGATATCTATTCGTCAGACTTGAAAATGGGCATATAGTCTGCGAATCAGTTCCAGAATAGGAAGTGATAAAACACATTTTACCTCTTGACATTCTGACTAGTAGGCGGCAATCAAGAATTTAGTACAATCAGTGGTCTGAGCGGCCGACCAATTAACAGGAAATTAATCCAATCTTGTTGAATTGGATTTTGCCGATATGTCCACTGGCTCGGTAAAGTCGTGTCTTCCCCATGAAACTCGGATCTCAGCATGGATATCACCGTCTCTTGACCTTCCTTTTTGATCTCCATTGACCTCTATGATCTTGTTTACATCAAACATTAGTGATTGAGCCTCTTCCACTGAAAGTGGATATAGTGGCACATCTTCTTGTACGATGAATATCCAGATCCTAAATGGGACCTTGGGGTTCCTGGTCCAAAACAGGACAGCTTTCCTTACATATTCTTTAGTAAGGATTGTTTGGTTATTGATTTTAATGGCAGTGCGTATTTTAAGACGAAAGGAATTATCATGTTTGTTGTACGCCTTCTCCCAACTTGATTGATTAAATGTGCTTCTGATAGCCCCGGTTATTCTAAAGCTAAGGCTCAGCTGGCCTACCTCGGTAGATTCTCCCTTTTCGAGGACAGTTTCTAATTTTGTTTCCGAAATAAAATTCCCTCGATGCCTGTTCAATATCGACAATATCAGGAGATCATTTATATCTTCAATAAGTAGTTGTCTCTATCGTATGCTTGCAGAAGTAATTGAAAATAATGCTAATACTTTGGAGCTAAAACTAAGGGACGAAGATATTTCAGTGATGCTGATAATCCAGCATGAACTTCTTAGCAAGAAGGATATCGACTTTGCAGGAGTTATTCTGAAACATCCCCTTATAAGAGACTACATCATGAGGATAGTCACAAAAAAAGAAGATCCTGCTATAGCGCTAAAGGAGGCATCTGCCGACGCAAGTAAATACCTGGAAGAATTGGGTTCGAGTATTAAGGCTCAACTTGGAACCTGAAGGTGACAGAGAAGCTGAAGTTCTGTCCTAGTTGCGAGTCACGTATGAAGCCAATGACTGAAGAGGGTATAATAAAATGTCCAAAATGTGGATATGCTGAACAGGGTAGAATTTCATCTCACGATCAACAAATTCTTCAAACCAAGCAAACAAGATCAGACAATATCCCAAAAAGTTCGCTCAAGGTCATGGATTCAGATGCACCAAATGCGATGCCGACAACAACTATTCAGTGTGCAAAATGTGGAAATATGACTGCGTTTTGGTGGATGTTGCAGACACGGTCTGCCGACGAGGCAACTACACAATTCTACAGATGTACTGAGTGTAGTTACACATGGAGGAATTATTCATGATAGAGGCCATTCAGTTTAGTTACGTACGTACTAGAACAAAATGGCGGCCTGATAGTCAGACAGCAATGTTTAAAGTTAATAGATGATAGCGGTAATCATTAATATTGACATTTAGTGTAAGTACAAACTCCCCCGACGAATGGAAAGTGGTAACGTCAGCAATCTCTACTCTAGTAGATGAAGCTACTTTTGAAGCCAATGTCGAGGGACTCTTATTCAGAGGGATGGACCCTTCTCATGTAGCCCTTATTGATATACACTGGCCTAATTCAGCTTTCCAAAAATTTCAGTGCAATGATTCGATAAAATTTGGCGTAAGGATTGATGAATTTTCTAAACTGATAAGGAGAGGTGACAAGAAGGATACGGTTGAGGTTTCCATTGGGGAGAACTCCACATTAGTAATTAGGATCAAAAATGGCTACAGCAGAGAATACAAGATGCGTTTGATAGAAGGTTCTTCTGGTTCAACTCCTCTTCCAAAATTGAATTTTAACTCCAGGGTTGTTCTAAGCTCTTCCACTCTGGATAGAGTATTTTCCGATATCCAAGTAGTATCTGAGTATATAACTTTGGGATCAGAGCAAACAAAAATTGTCTTCACCGGAAAAGGAGATTCAGGCGAAGCGAACATCACCTTAGATCAATCTAGTGAAGGGTTAGAAGACATTGCCGTCAAAGAAAGCAGTAGTGCAACCTATAGTCTTGATTATCTATCAAGAATGATAAAGGCCATAGGAAGCACCGGTGGATCCGTGATAGCCGAATATTCTACCAAGATGCCTTTACGACTTGAGTTCAGGGTTGCAAACATCGGAAGAATACATTTTTATCTTGCGCCTAGGGTTCAAGATTGAAGTAGTGATAATGAAGTTGCCAGAGTGCAAAGACATTTAGATAATTTTTTGATTATGTATTCAAGGATTTCTTGGACATGCTAGTTGTGATGAAATTTGGAGGAACGGCGGTCGAATCAGGTGAACGAATTAGACACATATCAAATATGGCGCTGAACTATCAACAGAAAATTGGTTATGATGTCATATTGGTAACATCTGCGGTAAAAGGAATGACGGATGAGATACTAGCAGTGGCAGAAAGCGTAAGAAGAGGAGATACGATAACTGTGAACCAGTTCATCAGCCGAATGAAACGGATGCACATATCTCTTATAGACTCTTGTATTTTTGATGAAGCTAAAAGGAAGGAGGCAAAGAACATTGTAAGTGAGCTTGTTGGGCTTGTTGAAAATGTTCTTCATGGAATGTTGCCGATGAAAGAGGTCACCCCAAAGATGCTTGATTACTTGCTATCTTTTGGGGAGAGGCTTTCAACATTTATTGTGTCCGTAGCGATTAGGGATATTGGAGGAAGTTCAGAATATCTGGTGGGCAATGATGCAGGCATAGTAACTGATTCCAATTTTGGAGAAGCGCTTCCTTTGATGGATACTACAAAACTGAAGGTCTCCCACAAGCTGAAACCATTGTTGGCAAAGAAAATTATCCCTGTGATCACTGGTTTCATAGGGGCCGATCAATTTGGTAACATTACTACCATCGGTAGAGGTGGGTCTGACTATTCAGCAACGATAATAGCCGCAGGTTCAGGTGCAGATGAGGTGTGGTTGTGGAGTGACGTAGATGGATTAATGACTGCTGATCCGAAAATTGTCAGCGATGCAAGGGTTATACGGGAAGCGTCATATGCGGAAGCGTTGGAAATGGCACTGTTCGGTGCTAAATATATGCACCCAAGAGCGTTAGAGCCGGCTATAGAATCCAACATCCCAATGAGAATTAGAAATTTTATGAAGATAGAGGATGACGGCACATTAGTAGTTAATAATCCCAGTAAGGATTCCCACAAGATAGTCAAAGCGATAAGCTCTATTCGACACACTGCCTTGATAGATGTAAGTGGTGTGGGAATGGTTGGCGCTCCGGGGACTGCCGGAAGAATCTTCGATACTCTGGCTAGGAATAAAGTAAACATAATGATGATTTCCCAGAGCCCATCTGAATCGAGTATTTCAATGGTTGTTAAGAAAGAAGTGCTCCAAAAGGCAACTAGCACTTTGGAATTGTCATTGCTTGGCAGGGTAATCAAGAAAATTGATGTCAAAGAAGACGTCGCGGTCATAGCAGTCGTAGGTTCAGGAATGCGAGGTATTAAGGGGGTGGCAGCAAGGGTGTTTGGTTCTGTTGGCAACAAGAATATCAACGTGATTATGATAACTCAAGGATCTTCCGAATTGAATCTTGCTTTCGTGGTGAACGACGTCGATTGTGTAGAAGTAGTAAGAACGATTCATGGCGAATTCGGGCTAAACAACTCCTGATACCATCCTTTCTCCTTCCATTTTTGCTCATCCGTCGAGCAAAGGATAAATTATTATGCTGACTAGGGCTTGAATATGGTAAAAGGCCAGCTGTTCGTCGTAGGAATTGGTCCTGGAGATCATAGCCAAATGACCTATCGTGCGAAAGAAGTTATCACAGCGAGTGAAGTTATAATCGGTTATGACACTTATGTCAGCTTGATTGAAAATCTAATCGTCGGGAAAGAGATTCATCGATATCCAATGACCCAAGAAGTTGATCGGGCAAATCAGGCAATTAGGACTGCAGAAGGAGGTAAGAAAGTGTCCCTTGTATCTTCAGGTGATCCTGGAATCTACGGCATGATAGGTCTCGTCTATGAAATTCTCGCCGAGCGAAAGTGGGAGAGAGATAGTGGGATTTATGTAGAATGCGTTCCAGGGGTATCCTCTCTGAATTCCTGTGCGGCGTTGGTTGGCTCTCCTTTGATGACTGACTTTGCGGTAGTTAGTATGAGTGACCTACTTGTACCATGGGAAATTATAGTAAAAAGAGTGGAAGCCGCAGCTGGAGGAGACTTTGTGACGGTCATTTACAATCCAACTAGTAAGAGAAGGGTTCACCAGCTAAGAGACACCCGAGAAATATTTCTAAAATACAGAAGTCCGAAGACCCCAGTTGCTATCATAAAAGGTGCTTATCGAGAAAGCCAAACTGTTGTAATTACCGATTTAGAAAGATTGCTTGAACCCCAGTATCAACAAATTATGGGGATGATAACTACAGTTATCATAGGAAATACTTCAACCTTTACCTATGGCCATCTCATGATTAACCCAAGAGGATATAAATCAAAATATGAGTTGGTTCATGAGACTCAGTAAATAGATAGTTGCGCATGAAACCATAGTGATGTTTCTACTTTTTGATAGAGTTGACAAAACCACTAAATCTCCAATTCCGGCTCTCTTCCGCTGAAATGCTTTCTCACCGGATCTACTATTTTATTTAAGTAGATGGAAACAGCACGCTTAAGATCAGCTGGGTGAAGATGCCTGTTCTCGAAATCATTTTCTAGTTTAGTGTAATTATTGTAAGATATCGTTCCCCCGTATTTTGAGGCCCTCTCTACCTCGAATTCGGAAAACTCATGAAGAATAACGTACCGAACTATCTCTAGCACTGGATTATTGATAGAAACGCCGGCTGGACAGTAAGCCATTCCAATCTTACGGTTAATGGTCTCAATGTCGTCATGAACAACTATGCTGCCGCGTGGGTTGCTCTTGCTCATCTTGCTTCCAAGCTTCCTGTTCCCAATTCTCGGAGCAGGCTTTTCCAACTGGGTAGGTTCAGCCAGGCCAGGAAGCAGATGATGGTGAACCGCAACAGGCATTTTCCATCCCAATTTCGGAAAGATTTCCCTTGCTAACATGTGTATCTTCCGTTGATCCATTCCAGCGTGAACAATATCTGATCCTAGTGACCTTATATCTATCGACTGCATAGATGGATAAAGCAATTGAGAAAAGTCGAGACTGTCTTTCTTGGTCCTTCCCATGATTGTAAGTGATCTCATAGTCCTAGCAAGAGTTAGGTGCTTGCCAAATAAGATTAGGTCATTCCAGTATTCGTAACCTCTTTCACGATACATTTTGCTCCCTAAAACCACATTCAAGCCCGGACAAACGAGCTTGAATGCTTCAGCATAGTACTGAGATAGACGGTTTATCTTACTCCAGTCCCCTCCGAGCTTATTATTGATATAGGTATGCCAATCAGCCAGAAAAAGGGTACAATCTACGCCCGCTCTCATAATGTCATTTATCTTGAATCCTGTGAGTATGAGGCTCCCAAGATGCAATAATCCTGAAATTTCTATGCCGATATAATGCTTAGGGACAGGGACATTCAGAAATAGATTCGATAATTCATCCTTTGTAATGACCTCCTCTGTAGGTTCCCGCGTAACTAGACTGAGACGTTCTTCGAGATCCATATTGATAGGTGGCAAATCTCAAATGCCTTATTAACATCTTGCGTTGCAAAGTAAGAATTATCTACGTCTCCCCTAAGACTTTGAATTTGGAATCAATAAAGCTACCTTAAAATTGATATTTCTGTAGATAATCTTAATCTGCGAGGTACTCATCATGCCCTACAGCAAAGAACAGATCTACAATGCTATTCAATCATTATTGTATTTCAGATCACGGGCTATTTCCCCATACCATGAAAGATTCAGCTTTCCATTTTTTAGTGGGACGTTTTTCGTCTATCGTAAGATTGATGTGAATCGAATTGTTACGATCGCAAAGACGGTTGCGCAGTATCCATCATATTTGGATGTTGGATGTGGCTACGGCGAATTCCTTACGAAGATAAGGAACTATATCCCGGACGCACTAGGTATGGAATTAGATCCAAGGATCTTCTACTACATGGGAAAGTATGTTCCGTCTTACATCAAGATCTGGGATCCAAAGTGGGGATTGGATCACGATTTTGATATTATCTTTGTAGGTTGGATGGAACCAGGCACAGACTTCCGAGACGAAATTTCAAAACATACAAAGGTTATAGTTACCACTTTGGATCAAGGTTTGAGTTTAGCCGCCGAATACGAGGGCCATGGTTTCGAGCTCATAGCATGGTGGAGATCTCCCTCCTGGGAAGATGTAAACATCGAGATAATGAATAGGCATTACATGCGAATTTCAAATAGAGGTTTAGAAAAACTAACTGAACTAAGAGGGGCTCACAATCTATGGTATATCTACAGCAGCGACAAAGACACTTCTGAAAAAATAAAACGGAACTTAGCCTTAATTTCTAAGGAAGAACGACCTGACTTCAATGAAAAGTATGATTACGAGGATGTACTAGATGAGTGCGGATTTGGATTTCATCAAGAGCTATCCACATCAGTTAATGGCTTGCGTGAAAAACTTTGGGAAATAAGATATAGTTAATTTCGCACGAGACTTTTTTTAGCAAATCGCTGCCCTAATCAAAATGAAAGACTTAAAAATTCTATCTGCCGAAACTAACCCTGTTGAAATTAACAGTACTGGGTGCAGCAAAAGAGGTAGGAAGATCAGGTTTTTTGGTTGACTCGGGAGACAAGAAAATCCTAATGGACTATGGCGTTCTCCTTAAAAGAGATCGAGAACCCGCTTTCCCTCTCCATGTGAAACCAAAAGATATTGATGCAGTGATATTGACTCATGCGCACTTAGACCATTCTGGTTTTGTACCTTCCTTATTTCTATCCGATGTCATAGGGCTCCAGGCACTTGGAACAGCTCCAACCTTTGATTTATCTTACCTCTTAATAGAGGACATGATAAAGATCTCAGGATTCTACCTCCCCTTTGAATATTTGGATGTTTTGAATATGAAAAACCACTCTAGAGAATTGCGCTATCGTGAACCATACCATATAGATAGTGTACAGATTAGTTTATTCGAATCAGGCCATGTTTTAGGAGGAGCAACTATAACGATATCACATGAAAACAAGACGATCTTCTATACTGGCGATATAAACACTAGAGGCTCAAAATTATTGAGGCCAGCCGACCTTAACGTGGGTGAAATTGATCTTATGATCATTGAAAGTACTTACTCCCAGTCAGACCAGACTCCAAGAGAAGAATCAGAACGCGAGCTATTGAACTTCGCCAATGGGATAATAGAGGACGGGGGGACAGTTTTTATTCCAGCCTTCTCAGTAGAGCGAGCTCAAGAAATTGCTTGCGTCCTACAAGCACACAATTTCCCACACAAAGTGGTCATGGACGGGATGGCTCTAAAGGCCAACGAGATAATGCTGAAACATCCTTCATTTTTGCGGGATCCAGATACCTTTAAGGAGGCTATAACCCGAGCTGAATGGATAAAAGGTTGGAATAGGAGGAAGAAAGTTGTGAATGAACCGTGCGTCATCATTTCGCCAGCTGGAATGTTGGTTGGCGGATCTGCTGTGCACTATATGCAGGAGCTTTGCAAGAGTGAAAGAAATGGAATTGCTATTGTATCATATCAAGGTGAAGGGACTCCTGGGCGAATGTTATTGGAGAGGGGAGTTTCAAGTTTTCAGGGTAGATTGACTAAATGCCATGCAGCCATTAGGCAATTTGACTTTTCAGGTCATAATAGCAGAGCCGAACTATTTGAAATATTGAATACGGTTAAGGGATCTCCAGAGGTTCTTACTGTTCATGGTGATGGAAAGGCCTGCACTGAATTCGCACGTGAGATTCAAGAAAAATATGGCTTCAAAGCCCACGCACCCGAAGCAGGGGAGGTAGTACAGGTCTGAACAGCGATGAGTACATTTGGCAACTGGATGAAATCCCATCTGGCAAATACAATTCAGTTAGTAGAGGCAACAAATTCTTCAAGTTTATCCATGGCCCTTTCTAACACTTCTTCGGATGGAAGATATACTAGCCTAAAATGATTCGACCCGTAGGCAATTCCGAACCCCGAACCATAGACACTGATAACACCGGTCCTACTTAGGAAATCCAAAACGAAACTTTTATCATCCCTCCATTTGGGGGCCAGTTCAAGTTTGGGAAATACATAGAATGCACCTCTTGGAGTAGAGCAGGAAATTCCTTCGATAGCATTCAATCGCTTCACAATGAAATCACGTCTTCTACGCAATTGATCAACCATAGTGCGAATGTGATCTTGAGGTCCACGCAAAGCTTCAACAGCTGCCATTTGAACCGGCAAGTTTGAAGATATTCTTACTCTTGCTAGCTTGGGAAGATTTTCTCGTAACTCGTTGAGCTTTTCAGTATTGCTGTTCATGCAAACGTACCCACATCTCCAACCAGTCATCAAATATGCTTTTGAAAAGCCATTAAGTAGTATTACCGGGACGTCAGATGCAACTTTCCCAATACCAGTAAACGATTCTTCGAAGACAATCTTGTCATATATCTCGTCACAGATAAAATAAAGATCGTGTTCAGCTGCAACATCAATTAGCTTCTTGAGGCTCTTGGCATCAAACACTTCTCCAGTGGGATTATTCGGACTTATGATACAAATGGCTATGCTTCTAGGAGTAATCTTCGAAACAAGATCATCAATATCTGGAGTTCCATCTGGAAATATTCTGAATTCAACGGGAATACCGCCATAGAATTTAGTATAGGATGAATATGGAGGATAATATGGTCCAGGCATCAAAACTTCTGAGTTCGAGTCAACGATTGATGCAAGTACCATATCAAGACCCTCTGAAACACCATTTGTTACTAAAACATCTTCCTCTTTAGTGTAAAAGCCCTTTGAACGTTCCCTCTCGACGATTGCTTGTCTTAGTTCAGGTACACCTTCAGATTCGGCATAGTAATTATTGTCGTTCATCACAGCTTCGATTAAGGCTTTTTTGACATGGTCTGGTGTTTTAAACCCAAACTTTACTGGATCGCCTATGTTGAGGTAAATCAATTCATTGCCTTTCTTTTCATATTCTCTAGCACGCAACATAATGTCTCTGATCGCATATTCTACACCGCTGGTCCGCATTGAAATCTTCAAGTTGCCATGTACCTGTAAATTGACCAAAATAAAATGTTATTTGTCATGAAATAATTGGCTCCTGTGGCAGATGGATGATTTTCCTATCGATTAGCTCTAAAGATGAAAACGTTCATACTTTTTATTTAACCCGCTTATCATTAACCATTACAAGGGTCCGTAGCGTAGTCAGGATATCGCAGCGGTCTTCGGAACCGCAGATCGAGGGATCGAAGCCCTCCGGATCCGTTCTGCGTTGTGTCAAGAAAAAAACCCCCTGTTGGTGATGCTCAATCTCTTGTGGAATATAGGTCCATGTCCATTCCATTCTACAAATAGATCAGTGGATGCCTTCAAATTCACCAATATAATTTTGATATTCTACCAATTCAAAAGGAGATTTTAAATTAACAACGCCATAGCTTAGCATGTGGGTAAATAATATGAACGTACTAAAACTGTGATGCGAGACATTGGCTCCTGACCAATAGATAAATATCAAAACCTAAATAGTTCTTCTTAACCGCGTTTTCGGGGGGTCGTTGTCTAGCATGGTATGATGCCAGCCTCGGGCGCTGGAGTTCGCCGGTTCGAATCCGGCCGACCCCATATTTTGGAGGACTGGGAGTAGAATTAAGGAATGTTAATTGTCTTAACGACTTACTTAAGCTGCGACACTGATTATAGAACTAGACTTAAACTGCAACCGACCTATTTCGCAACTTCTAGATTTAAATATCCTCTGATGTGTATCAAATCTGATGTCTGACACACAACCACAACAGAATCCTCAAGTGTTTAAGGAGGGCCCTCGGGACGCGATATATATTGGGAAGAAGCCATTAATGGCATACGTAACGTCAACTCTCATACAATTGGCTAACCAGCCAAAGGTAACCATAAAGGCTAGAGGATTAAGTATAGGAAGAGCAGTCGATGTATCGCAAATCATTCTAAAGAGGATGGAAAACGCAGGATATACAATAGGCGATGTAAGAATAGGATCAGAGACCGTACAGTCGGAGGACGGGAGAACTAGGAACGTGTCAACAATAGAGATTGAAGTAAACAGAGCCTCTTAATCTACGCTATTTTTGTTTCTTATTTTTATCACGCTCATATACTTTGTCGAAGAATGCTGCGATTTATCTTGCTCATCTAAACCCCGTAACGAAATCTCATTCTAATATAATCTCTCGCTTATGTAAGGACTATCAGGTATATTTATTTCCAGTCAGGTTTGTGAACAAAAACCGGGAATTAAATACGAGGAGCTTTCCATTCAGTTTTGAAACTAGAAAGTCCATGGTAGAGGAGTTATTTGGGGATTCAGTGAAGATATGTTCTGCGTATACTTTTCGCGCTCCATTTTTAAGGTATCTACCTCCACTTATCTCCCCTTACTCATGGACAATGAGAAAGGAGATTTTGGAAAGCATTGTTGAAAATGAATTTTTTTCCTACACTGGGGATAGAGCGGAATCCTGGATGCTGAAAATATATGGTTTAAGACCTATGTTAGGTAAGAGGTTAGAAATTTCAGGTACAATTGTGCGAGACCTTTTGTATCGTGATGCAAGTAGTTATCTTAAAAGGGAAAGTGACGGAAGAGGACCCTGGCATGAATATGTGCCTCCTCAAGTAATTGAAATCATCTATAAAAATTGGGCTAGAGTCGAACAGTATGCTGATGCTGAAGACATGACAGTTAGACTTTTTGGGATGAAATTTCCCCAAGAAGGACTCCTATCCTCATAGAACATATTTATATTAGACAGGGAGACGTTGCGTTGGATGAAAACGAAAGGCGCAGAATTCATTTGGCTGGACGGAAAATTTGTAAGGTGGGAGGATGCTAAAGTACCTATCTTTACACACGCACTGCATTATGGAACAGCAATTTTTGAGGGAATTCGTGCTTATTCGTCTAAAGACAACAAGCTGAATGTATTCAGACTCGCTGAGCATATGGAGAGACTTCACCGATCCGCTCAGGTATATCGTATTAATGTGAATTACTCAGCCAAGGAACTCTGTGATGCTACTGTGGAGTTACTGAGGAGGAACAATATCTTTGAATCTTGTTACATCAGACCTCTAAATTTCGTAGGCTTACACGGCATTGATTTGAATGTGACGGTGGATTCCCCAACTTATTGCGCCATAATTGTGTTCCCATTTGCAAGATATTTCAGTGAGGAAGGAATTAAAGTAGGTGTTTCGTCGTGGCGAAGAATAAATGATACATCCATTCCTCCAATGGCAAAAGCGTCAGGTAACTATCTTAATTCTGTTCTCGCTACTCAAGAAAGCAAAAGACATGGATTTGACGAATCTATCATGCTTGACCAGGAAGGTAACATTAGCGAGGCTCCTGGGGAAAATATCTTTCTTGTGAGAGATCACTCAATCTACACACCTTACATAGGAAACTCTGCCCTTGAAGGCATTACTCGAAATACTGCATTTGAAATTGCAGCCAATTTAGGGTACAGTATTGTTGAACGACCCATCTCTAGGACTGAGCTCTATATGGCCGACGAACTTTTTTTGACTGGTACTGCGGCTGAAATAGTTGGTATCCTGAGTGTTGATGGACATCCTGTGGGTGATGGCAGGGAAGGACAAATTACAAGGAGAATTCGACAAGCGTATTCCAGGATAGTTACCGCAGAAGAACCTAGATTTTCAAGTTGGCTAACTAGTGTATGGTAGCCTCGAAATATTCAGATCTAAATGTAGCGGTTATAGGTGTCGGCGGGTGGGGAAAAAATCATGCAAGAGTCTTGAACAACCTCGGTGCATTGAAAGCTGTTTGCGACATGGATGTCAAACGCGGAACTGAGATATCAGAAAAGTACAATGTGAATTGCTATACATCTCTTGATAAAATGGTACAAGAGGAGCAAAACCTAGATGCCTGTTTCATATGCACCCCAACTAAGAGTCATTATCAGCTCGCGAGCAAAATAATCGGAAGGGAAATACACCTCTTTGTGGAGAAACCATTATCGTTTTCTTCGAAGGAATGTGATGATCTTGTTAATTTGGCACGAAATAAGAAAATAATCTTGACTGCAGGGTACATCGAAAGATATAATCCTGCCGTTAAAGATGTCAAGAGGATAATCCAGAGCAAGAGGTATGGTGAACCATTGATGATGGAGTTCCACAGAGAAAATAGGATGCCAGTACATATTACTGACGTTGGAATAATTTACGATACATCAGTTCACGACATAGATACTGCGATGTATCTTTTTGACAGTAAGCCGATCGTAGTCTTTGCTCGGACGGGAAAAAAATTTCATGCCTTCGAAGACTTTGCTACTATCATGTTGGGTTTCGAAGATCAAAAAGTGGCTATTATTGCATCAAACTGGATCACACCTAAAAGAGTGCGAAGGTTTAGTGCCGTCTGTACTGATGGTATTATAACAGGGGATTTTATTAGTCAGGAGATTAGGATAGATGATACGGAGGCGACTACGATACCAAGAAGGGAATTTAAAGAACCTTTGTTTGTAGAGATAACTTCCTTCCTTGATTGTGTAGCCGGAAATCAGGATGCCGGTGATACATTAGTATCATCAATTGAGGCAACGCGTGTGACTAAAGTGGCGGAATCTGCAATATTATCTAGCAATACTGGTTCGCCGATATATTTGGACTTTAAGGAGAGGTAAATGGTTATGAGAAAATCACTACTTGAGATTCTCGCTTGCCCTATTGACAAGCACAGCCCTCTTGAGCTTTATGAAATCAATATACATCAGGCCAAAGAATTTGCTTCAGGTAAACGAAGCGAAAATAAACAAAATTTGGAAGAACAAAATGTTAATGATACCACATATGATAACGTCATAGTCAAGGAGGGTGTTCTCTTTTGCAGTCGTTGTTCGAGGTTCTTCCCGATAATAGATGAGATCCCTGTCATGTTACCTGATGAGCTTCGAGAAAAGGAAAAAGATCTACAATTCTTAAGAGAATGGGAAGCAAAGATACCCAGCAAGATACTTGATAACGGAGTACCTTGGAACATCGATCGAAACAAAACTTGAAACAGAAGGGACAGAAGCCAAGATGGACAGCCAACGTATTGAGTGACTAACACTGGGATTGGTCCTGTTAGCTATACTGGTTTTTCTTTTCTATGCTCCCACTTGACAATTTTACGTCCAAAACACGAGTCTGACATTGCAGGATAGATTCTACCCATTGTCATTCCAAACCAACACATTCTGTCTGCTGTACTGGGCTAATTCACCCCATGACCCATTACGAATTACGTTGGTAGTCATCTGTTTGGCATGTCCGATCAGAATGATCT